>CAZYUQ010000001.1:0-32721 GCA_964650565.1 uncultured Candidatus Bathyarchaeia archaeon
CTCTTAACCAGATACTCCTGAAAATGAAGCGCGCCATCTCTCGTCACGATTCGGGTTTCGAATTTGTCGTCAGTCATAGGCAAAATCGCCATCTCAAGCCCTAACGCCCGTGCAACTTCAGCCGTAACCTCAGATAACTTGCGCCCTTTTTTCAGCAGGTTAGTTCTGAAAACGTGAGTAGCCAAATCCTCGTCGCCAAGCGCAAACCATGCTTCCTGTTTAAGCTTCCTAAGCGCTTCTAAGCAGTGGAAGGTGTCCCCTTTAAGTCCCCAGCCTTTTTCTTCATCAACTATGCCCGCCAACGTGTAGGTAACAATGTCGATGTCTGGAGATATGTGCAAACCAAACAGTTCAATGTCATCACCAGTATTCACGATTATCGACAAATCTTTAGCATTAACGAGCTGTACAAGTCCCGTGAGAAAGCGTGCTGCGCCTACTCCACCAGCTAAAGCTGTAATCATTGTCTTTCACGCTTAAGCCTGTGTTATGGCGTTTTATGTTCTTTTTCTGAAACCCAGTACGCTGCTGCTGAACCCTCTGCGTTTAGCACCTGTTCTTTTTTGAAGATTGGCGCTTCGCTTTTGTAGCGTTCCACGGCTTCGCGTAGAACGGGAAACACGTCGGTTCTGTGTGAGCCGGCAACTGAAACGTACACTAGGTCTTCTCCGATGTCGAATTCGCCGAGGAAATGGTGAATTTGGACGTCAACTATTCCTGGCTTCTGGGATAAGTCAGTGCAGATTTTTGCGAGGACTTCGTTGGCTTTTTCCTCGTATGCTTCCAGCGTGAGTTTCTGCACTTTTTCGTCTTCTAGGGTTTCGCCGCGAGTTACGCCGATGAAGAGGGCTATTGCTCCAGCTTTCTTGAAGTTACTGTTTTTTTTGATGTTGCTTAGCAGGTTTGAGATTGAGAGGGTCCCTTTTTTATGGACGCCAGAATTTTCAGTCAAGCGTGTCACTTCCTTAATGGTTTATTGGAGAAACGGGTACTTTAAGCTGTTTTCGGCGTTAAAAGCTGTTTCGCATAAGCAAACGCAAAGGAAAAGTGAAAAATAGTTTCTTGCGGTTTAAGCTTGTTGGGCTTCTTGCTCTATTGCCTGAGCAGGCTGCGCGACTAGTTTGGATTTTCTGATGCCTACGTGTCTGAGTGGTGCCACTTGCTTGGCTTCGTTGTAAATGTCTGAGGCTATTTTTCCGAGGACCATTTCTTGAACGAACTGGTCTATGGTTAACACAGAGGCTTTTTCGCTGATGGTTTTCGCCATCATGCTGCGGATGATTTTCTCTTGGGATGTTCTGATTCTTGAAAGTGTAAGGGCTGAAACTGACACGCGTAGTTTGTAGCCGTCTTTTGTGGTTAGGTTGAAGAGTCCGTCGACTTTGGTTGTTCTTCGCCTAACTAAGCTTCGCAGGTAGTCGCGTGAGTATTCGTGGCCTTTGAACAGTGTGTGGGCGGTTTTGCCTTCCATTCTGTTGATTTGGAAGAACATTTTTAGGTATTGGTGGGAGAAGTCGCCTGTTATGTCGTAGAGTGTGGCTTCTACGATTCTTCCCATGAGTTGTTCCTGTTCTTCTGCGGGTACTGTGCCTAGTTCGACGTTTCCAAAGAATGGCGGTGCTACTACCATGTACCATGCTTTTCCTCGCCATTTGTCGCGTACGTGTTTCGCTTTTGAAGACAAGTTTATCCTCCGAACGTATCTTGGTGATTCGCAAGGCTGTATTAAAAGGTTTACCGTTTCGGGGTTATGTTCTCGATGTCGTTCATGTGTTTTCTTAGGGCTTTTGGGATCGTTATTGTGCCGTCTTTTTGTTGGTTGTTTTCTAGGATGGCGACGATGGTTCTGCCTGTGGCTATGGCGGTTGAGTTTAGGGTGTGGACGAAGCCTTTGGTGGGTGCGCCTTCTTTTTCTCTGTAGCGTATGTTTAATCGTCTTGCTTGGTAAGCGGTGCAGTTGCTGCAGGAAACTATTTCTCGGTACCCGTTTTGTGCGGGCATCCATGCTTCGATGTCGTATTTTTTGGCGGCTACTGTGCCGATGTCGCCTGTGCACACGTTGACTACGCGGTAGGGTAAGTCGAGTTTTTGGATGAGGTCTTCTGCGTTTTGGAGGAGTTCTTCGTGTAGTTTCCATGATTGTTCGGGTGCGCAGAAGATGAATTGTTCTATTTTGTTGAATTGGTGGGTTCGGAATATTCCGCGTGTGTCTTTGCCGTGTGCGCCTGCTTCTTTTCTGAAGCATGTGCTTACTCCTGCGAGTTTAAGCGGTAACGCGTCTTCAACTAGTACTTCGTCTTTGTACATTGCTGCCATTGGGTGTTCTGAGGTTGCGATTAGGTATAGGTCTTCGTTTTCGATTTTGTAGAGCACGTCTTCAAAGTCGCTTAGGGCTGTTACGCCTTCATACGCGTCTTTGCGCATTAGGTAGGGTGGTTCCACGGGTGTGTAGCCTTTTTTTACCATTTCTCCCAGTGCGAAGCTGATTAGTGCCATGTCTAGGAGTGCGGCTTCGTTTTTTAGGTAGAAGAATCTGGAGCCTGAGACTTTTCCTGCTCTTTCGATGTCCATTATGTCTAGGTTTAGGCTTAGGTCGATGTGGTTTTTGATTAGGAAGTCGAATTTTGGGGTTGTGCCCCATGTGCGCAGTTGGATGTTGGCGTTTTCGTCTTTGCCAACTGGCACGGTTTCGTGTAGTAGGTTTGGTAAGCGCATGAGGTAGTTGCGTGTTTGTTCTTCGTTTGCGGTTACTTCTTTTTCTATGCTTGTGATTTCAGTGTCTATTTGTTTTGCTTTTCCCACTTGGCTGTTGGCGTCTTTTCCCGTTTTTTTGAGCGTGGCGATTTCGGTGGTTACGAGTTTTCTTTCGTGTCGGAGGTCGTTTAGTTTTGTTAGGTTTTGTCGCCATGTTTTGTCTGCGGTTATTAGGGCGTTGAGCATGGTGAGGTTTTCTGGGTTGCCTCTTTTGGTTAGGTTTTCTTTTACGAGTTCTGGGTTTTCTCGGATGAGTTTGATGTCTAACATTTTTCTCACGGAGTCGACAGGTGTAGTTGTAGATTTGCTTGGTTATTTAAACTTGCTATGTGTGGTTTAGAGGTTGCGCTGTGCAGGCACGTTATGGAAAGCAGAGTGAACTATCGCGTGGAAAAGTCTATACCCCCATTTTAAATGGTTTATATAGAGAGTGGAAAGCGCCACTGTGGGGATAGACCCCCTACTGGTTTCTGCATAGAATCTCTATTAGGCTCCAAATATGAGGGGGCTTTCACTGTTATGTTTGGGGCGCTCTTTCCTCTTCTTGTTTGAAGTATTGATGGATTGAAGTGTTGTTGTGGTGTGGTTAGCTGAAAATGGTTGTTAGAAGTGCTTTGACGGTTGTGTATTCTTTGGTTAGGTTTTGGGTGGGTGTTGTTTTTTCACATGAGATGCAGTTATCGTCTTGGCAGGTTAGCGTGTAGTTCCTTGTTTGCAGTGTTTTGAGGCATGTTAAGTTTTTTTCCAGAGTTTTCAAGTTCACGTTGTTTGAGTTGGGGCATAGGTAGAGCAGGATTTCGATGAAAAAAGAGGGTGTGTTGAGCAGTGTTAAGCGTACACCGATGCCTATTCTGTAGTTCTGGTTTTTTTCCAGTGTCCGGTAAGCTTCCTTGTGCTCTGCGTTCTTTGCTTCTTCCAGCAGTATTTTGGTGTCCAATGGTTTGTTTTCTTTCATTCTTTGGGTCACGTCGTTCTTTTCCAGTTTGTGCTCTGGGGTTTTTGCTTAGATTTTGTAGTATTTCCCGTACAGGACTATGCCCACTGCCAAGATGGCTGCACAGGAGCCTGAGATTACTGCCGTGTCCAATAGCACTGCGGAGCTGGTGATTGCGGCGCCTCTCAGGAACAGTGAGGTTAAGGCGTCGGTGACGTAGTAGCTGGGTACGATTTTGCCTGCTATTTGCGCTGCTGAAGAGAGCGATGCGCCGACGAAGGTGCCGAGGAACAGTTGCGGGAGCACGAAGAGGAATGAGAGTCCTGTTGCTGCACCTGAGGTTTTTGAGATTGTTGCGGTGATTAATCCGAAGCCGATATTGGATAACGCGAACACCAGTACCAGTACGAAAGCGAACACGTAGACGGGTACGCCCACGTCGGGTTTGAAGCCCATTACGTAAACCATGGCGAACACGAGGATTGCCTGAATCAGCGCGATGACCGTGTAGGATAGGATTTGGCTGACCATGAATTCCGTAGGTGATGTTGGTGTAATGCGGATTCGTTTCATCATGCCGTTCTCGCGGTCTTGGGTGAACGATTGGGCAACCATCATTATGAGGAATATCGACGCGAAAGTGAACATGCCTGGCGCCATGAAATCAAATGCTGATGTCTGCTTCACTTCGACTAATGATGCGGTCTGCAGGCTAATCGGGCTTGGCGTTGCTTGCTGGTTGCTATCTGTGAATGCTGCTATGACCTGCTGAATAATTGGTGGTATCGCCTGAGTTGCAACGATTGAGCCTTTGTCCAAGTACAGCGAGATTGTGGCGTTCACCCAACTGCTGGGGTCGTTTGGCGCTGATTGATACGAAGCGAAGCTTTCGCTAAACGCGGCGGGTATCATCATTACAGCTTGAACTTTGCCCTGCGACAACTCGTCTTGGGCAGTTTGGTTATCCGCGTACGTTTGAACGTTCAGTATTTCCGTGCCTGACAACGCAGTGATGAATAGCTGTGACGTCTGCGAGTTTGCTTGGTCCATGTTGACTACGCCGATTTGGTAGACGGCTTCGCTTCCTCCGACGCCGCCGAAGGACGCGCCGAAAGCTAAAACGAACACTATGGGAAACAGGAATATCATGAACAGCACTGCGGGTTCGCGAACTGTCTTCTTCATTTCTTTCTTAGTTAAAGCAAAGACTCGTTGAAGTTTCATTTAGACCGCCTCCCGTATTTTTCTTCCAGTGAGTTTGATGAAGACCTCTTCCAAATTCTTGACTTTGTTTTTCGAAATCAAGTCTGCAGGTGAACCCAGCGCGATTAGTTTTCCGTGGTCAATTATGCCCACGCGGTCGCAAAGCTCCTCTGCTTCCTCCATGTAATGCGTAGTCAAAATGACCGTTTTGCCTTCTCCATTCAACTCTTTGATGAAGTCCCAGACCGCCCGTCGCGATTGCGGGTCCATCGCTACTGTTGGCTCGTCCAAAAAGGCTATCTGCGGGTTGTGGATCAACGCGAGGATGAGGCTTAAGCGCCGTTTCATGCCGCCGCTGTATTTTTCCGTTTTTCTTTTTGCGTCTTGGGTTAGTCCCATCTTTTCCAGCAGCAAGCCTCGCCTTGCCTTAAGGGTTTCCTTGCTCATCGTGTGAAGGTTTCCGAAAAGCTCCACGTTCTCCGCGCCTGTCAAGTAGGGGTAAATCGCGGTTTCTTGAGGGCAAACCCCTATGAGTTCCTTGACTTCCGCTGTTTTCTTCTGCACATCGTAACCGCCGACTGTGGCAGAACCGCTTGTGGGCTTTATCAAACCGCAGAGAATATTGATTGTGGTGCTTTTTCCTGCGCCGTTAGGACCTAAAAGCCCGAAAAGTTCTCCCTTCGGCACTTCTAAGCTGATTCCGTCTACAGCAGTTACGTCTTCAAACTTCTTGACAAGGTTTTCCATTACGAGGGCTGATTGCTTCATGTTATGCACATCCGTTTCTTTTCTGAATAACACTTGTGCCTGCTGAGGATTTATGTTCTTGTCAACTTGTCATCGCAAAAAAGACCCAAAAAACAGCTGGCGGAAGCTCTTTTATCACACAAGAGGTTGACGAAACGGACACGGCTCACTGCTCGACAAGTTGGTCTCGCCAAGTACTGAAAATGTACCCCACGTACAACACGTTCGGCACAACAGACAGCACGCCTTCTTCTTTTTCAAGGCTTTCGCGGATTCTCTGCAGTTCCTTCATTGTGCTGGTCCAAACCGCATAGGTGGCAACGTTAGGAATGTCCACAAATTGCCAATAAAACAGCATGTGCGGCGCGTACTTCTTCACGATTTGGAAGGCTGACGCTGGGTCTGTGTCTGGCTTCAGGTGAAGCTGAACAAGCGTGACTATGTCGTTTGAGGCGTCAGGGTACCACTCCAATGAAAGCTCAATCAACCCGTTCTTGACTAAGCGGTTAAGCCTGCGGCGGGCAGTCTTCGCTGAAATCCCCAGTTCATCCGCCACCTCAGAAATCGGCTTTCGGGAATCATCCTTCAACGCGCGAATAATCTGATAATCCAAAGCGTAAAGCTTCCTGTCGTCAGGATTAAACGCTGGCAACACAGGCGGCGCCGCCATAATGCCCACAGTCGGCTCAGGCATCTTCACCTCCTCCTTCACGTAGCTGACAAGCGCCGCCAACTCATGCACGTCCCGCAGGTAAGCGCCAATGTACAGGTAGTTGCCGCCGCCCACCGCAAGCCAGTAAATTGACCCATGCGTTCTCATCTTGTCCGATAAGCTGTGGATGTTGCATATCTGGGAGTTGCCGTAAATGAAAACTTGGACTGAGTTCACTGCGAAGTGGCTGACCTTAGCCGTGAAACGGCGAATCACGCCAGCCTCCACCAGCGACTGGATGCGCTTGTGAACCGCATTCACCGACAAATTAAGCTTCTTAGCTAACTCAGCGTAGGGCAACCGAGAGTTAACCAGCAACAGCTGAATCAAAAAGATATCCGCCTTGTCCATGTTCACCCAAATCTTAATCTAAAGTGCCTAGTTACCATTTTAAAACTTTTCAATTCCGTTGCACGCAACGTAAACCTCCTCCATTTAAACAGCGCAACCCGCTCAGTAGCAAGTTGTGTAACCTTTAAATCGCCACAACCACTAGTTTCCCACGCTAAAAACCGTGAGAATTAACCATGTCGTTGATGCCTGAGATTCCCAACCCGTATCTTGAGGCGTTCGCCGTCGGCATACTATACGGCTTAGCATTCTGCACCTCAGCCTGCCTCCCCTACATCGCAAGCTACATCGCAGGCATAGGCGCTGACTTCCGCAAAGGCGTAGTTGTCACCTTAATCTACAATTCAGGACGCATAACCGCCTACGCTATAGTCGGCGGCTTAATCGGCATACTTAGCAGCGCACTCAAACTTCTAGTAGATGAAGCCGCCATCGCTTCTTTTCAAAAATACTCTTCATACGCCTTCGGCTTAGTCACCATAACCATCGGCATAAGTATACTCTACAAAAACAGGGCGCCGTCCTGCGACTGCCACCCACAAAACACTGACAAACCCGCGACGACAGCAAGCAAGAGCCGATGGTTTGACGTACGCGCCTTCTCGTTAGGCTTAAGCAGAGGCTTAGTCATATGCCCACCACTGCTCATGCTGATGTTGTACTCGGTGCCTTTCGCTGCGCCATTTGACACTTTCGCCGTGGCAGTCCTCTTCGGCTTAGGCACAGCCCTATCGCCAATACTGCTGCTGGGCGGAGTAACAGGCTGGCTCCTCAACAAAGCACCCTTATTCAGAAAATGGATAACACTAGCCGGCGCCGCCATCCTCATAATACTCGGCATAGCCACGTTAATCACCGCGGCAATCGCCACCTTCACGTAGCTGCCAACCTGAAAACGCGTGCTACGTTCTCTTCTGACGCTTTTTCCTAACCGCAACAACCGCAACGACTGCAATTACCGCGACCGCGGCAGCCGTAATAACTATTGTTTCCACAGGCGCTTTCTCCTTCACAGTCGGTAGCACCACTTGGCTTTGCATCAGCGGGTAACGGTCTTGGTTAAGCACGTCAATCACGTAGGGCGTATCGCCAATGCCGTCGCCGTCAGCGTCCGTCCCGTTGTAGTCGCACCAGTAGTTGCCTTCTTCGCCGTTGTCCCACGTATGCGTATCCTCGGTCATATTGTACTCCTTGCAGACGCAACCGTTGAGGTGGTCAGTGTTGTTGTCGAAGGAATTGTGGCTGACCGTTAAATTCGCAGGTATATTTTCAGGTCCGGTGCTGCCGAAAAACATGCCCATTTCATTGTCAGCAATATAGTTCCCAATAAAATCGTTATCGGAACCTGAGACCAAGACGCCAACTATGTTGCCTACAATCGCGGTTCCGCTTACAGTGTTGTTTGGGGACCGAATGTACATGCCTATGCTGAAATCTCTGATGTTCAAGTTCTTAATCGTTAACCCCGTGACGCTTTCGCTTGCCTCGTCGATGCCCATCGTGTACGGCACGGTTTCATTCATTTCCGCGTTCGGTCCCTGCCCTATCCACAAATCACTCTGCGTCTCATCCAACGCGCCTCGAAGCGTGTAACCTGCACCGTCAATAACCACATCGCTTTTGTTCACAATCAAACACGCATAAACGTCTCCAGTGAAAACGTACGTGTTGCCGCTGCGCTGGATAGGCACCGAATTTGGGTTAACGCTGCCGTCTGCATTTATGAAAACCGTCTGCATCGCCGTCGCCGCCGTTGCTTTGCCCGCTAGGAACATTGCGGAAACCACCACGGCTATTAACGCCACTGCAATTGTTCTCCGCGTGATTCTCGCTTTAAACGCCTTCATTCATGTTTCACCCTTTAATTTTCTAGCCAGTTTCGCGACTTAACCACTGTTTTCCCCGCTACTTTAAAGTTTAAGCACCCCTCGTTGGGGCACATTTCCACGCACCGCAAACAGAGGAGGCAGTTGGATGTGGTTACGTCGCCGCCTTTCTCCTCGTAAACCTCTTTAACCTGTGTTGGGCACACTCTCTTGCAGATGCCGCATTTTGTGCATTTTTCCTCAACCTTGTGCAGCCGCACTGCTGAAATCCACTTGAAAGGCGGAAACCTGTTGAACAATGCTATGAGCGCGCCTAAGGGGCAGATTCGGCACCATGAGCGCCTATAGAAAAAGGCTGCGGCGGTGACTATGACGAAAATTGTTATGTTCAGCGAGGTGAGGTATTGTCCTAGCTGGTAGAACTCGCCTGGCATCGCGCTGACGATCCACTCTGGTCTCATAATCCCAACTGTCAGTTCAGCCATCACGCATATCGGCTTCATGGGGCAGACTTGACAGAATGGCGCTGAAAAATACGCGTAGATGAATCCTCCTTTTTCGGTTCCCGGCACCAGTTGCGTGCCTGCAATTGCTTGTGCACCAAAAACTACACTTAAAACGATAAGCGCTGCTAAGATAACGTAGCTGAGCTGATGGAATTTCTCGTTGAAGCCGTCAGAAAAAGTGCGGTACCTGATTTTCAGCGCTTTCCTAATCCGCGTAATCAAGTCTTGGTATAAGCCGAAGGGGCAAATCCAGCCACACCAGAACCTTCCAAGCACAACAGCCGCTACAACCACTACGCCCAAAACAACCGCTAACCTCTCCAAGCCTGAAGTGTCATAGTGTACTCCCCAGCCGCCGCCAGCGTTCCAGAACGGGTAAATGTACGTTTGTATCTGCCAGAGGGCGCAGGTCACGGTTCTTCCGCAGGGGTACCAGCAGCCGAAGGTTGGCACGGGCAGCCCATCAGGCATGGGAAAGCCCAGCAGGTCTGTTCCCACTAAGGTCTCGTGAGGTGCAATTTGCGCGGCGGGAATCGGCAGATTCTGGTGGTCAACGAATATCCCTGAGAAGAGGATGAAAACAAATATTATCTGGATGAACAGCCTGAAAGAACTGATTTTCTTGGTTTTGTCCCTCATTCCAACCGCAACAGCTACAACGCCGAGGCTCACGGAAACCACGGCTATTGCGATGACCCAATAGTTGGTTTTGAACGGCGACACAAAATACGGCATCGGCGTCGGATTAATGGGAGGCAACGGGTCTTCTACAATAACGTATAGTCTGTCGCATATGAAGCCGTAAATGGGAAAAACGTTCCAGTATCCTGCTGTGTCCAGCGTCTCGGTGACTGTGAACTCGCCTGTTTCGCTGTCAGTTAACACGTACTGTTCCACGTAAGTGTAGTCTGGTCTTGTGAATGCCACTCTGATTGTGGTGTTTGGCGCTGGAGGACATATCTGTCCTGTCACGGTTACAGACTCGTTAATTTTGATTTGGGTGCTGCTTATGTTCGCAGTTATACACGGGCCATAACAGGCTTTAGCGGGTTGAACGTTGCTACTGCTGCTAAGCGCAAGCAAAAACGCGAGGGCTACCAGAGCAAAACAGAAAGCAAGTTGCTGTTTCACATACTAGCCCTCAAGTACTAGTTACCTCATTCTATGCTCATATAATTTTTGCAGAAACAACAGTAAGGTTGGCGCAACTTGATTGCCACTTGTTAACAAGAACTGATAAGAGCGCAAAAGCTCATTTCGTCCTGCTGAATTCCCGCTTGAAACCCGAGAAATGCTCTTCTCTTCATGTTCTGTTTGTTTTTAAATTAAGAAAAAGGGGAAAGATGATTTTGGCTGCTTTCCGTGTCAGCTAACGCTTTCTAAGCAACGCAATCAAGCTTATGACGATGGCTATGATGACCGCCGCTAGTATGGCGTACATCATCGGCATGTAGTCAGGTGTTTCTTCTGGTGGCTGTGTAGGTGTTACTACTGGTGCTTCTCCTACGCCTACGTAAGTTTGTGCGAATGAGCTGCCGTATGAATCATCGCCCATGAACGTTGCTGTTACCGAGTATTGTCCTGGAACTTCTGGTTCCCAGGTGTAGCCGAATGTTCCGCTGTACCCGTCCGTGGTCACATCAGCAATGTGCACGTAGTTGCCGTTAGGATCAAGAGTATCCAACGACACTGGAACACCTGTTATTGTTTCGTTGTTCCAGATTCCGGCGATCGGTTGTTGCAAGTGTAAGTATTCCATTTGCGTGGTCATTGAGTCTTTGGATACGCAGGGCGTGCCCTCTTGAGCTGGAGATAGGTCCAGCACAGTGCCTTCAATTACGACCGTTTCGCCATCTGTAATGGTTTTTGGTCCTATCATGATTGTTGTTGCGCTTTTGCCCTTGCCAAAGATGTACTGGTATCCGTCCCTTGAGTCGGCGGCTGCCAAGTATCCGTCAGCTACTGAGCCGATGGACATTGGGTTACCTAGTTCCCACACGCGCGTTCCGTCGGTGATGTTGATGCAGTGTATGCCCCACCCTCTGGTTAGTGGCCAGCTTTCCGTGTGCTCAGTATTGTAGGTCCACATTTTTCCGTCAGCGATGGTTGCGCCAGTGTTGAATGAATAGACAGTTGTGCCATTCCTGTCAATGTATGGGCTTTCGTACATGGATTTCGCGATTGCCTCGTAATGCCACACGATGCTGCCGTCATCCCAGTCAAAAGCGTAAACCCCATCGTAAGCTTCGCGGAACAGCATGCCATAAGCTGACTGTATCGAGTAAGCTCCAAAGGCAGGTTCGCTCCAGGGATAGTCCATTGCCTCGCCTTTCCAAGCCAAGTTTCCTGTTCGCAGATCCCAAGCCATAAAGTAACCGCCCATCATCAGTGCAGCTACTTTGCCGTGGTCAGCAACGCTGCAAGCAGAGCTGTAGCATGTGTCAGGAACTGTTTTCTCCCATAGCATTTCACCTGTATACAAGTTGTATCCTCGAACAGTGGTTCCGTACCATGCACCCAGTGAGTCAGGAGTAAGAGACGACACTGAAGCGCCATAGCCTGTATTCCAGTCTATCAATGTAGGCAAACCTGTGCCTGAATATGTATCGTTGCTTACTATTCTTGTAGTATAGTCAGCGGAAGACCCAGATGTGGTCCAGTTAATCAAACGACCGCCTACAACACCCAAGACGTAGCCTTCCATCTGATTATGGAACGTGCCCGTCAAAGGCGAAACCGAAACGTTCGTTGATACAACTCCCGTATACGGGTTCCACTTGATCAGCCTGCCGCCGCTTATCGCTACTAGCTCAACTGCCCAAGTTCTGCCTGCTGCAGCACCCGGCACTTCCAAGAACGCATTTGTGGTGTAGACAACGTATTGTGGCATCAACGTAGTGGTAAATGTGAATCCGAAAAACGACATCGTACTTGTTGCTGCTGGTACTTCAAAGAAGACTTCGCCTGTGCGTATGTCGTAGCACCGCATGTAAGTTGCTCCATCGCCTGGTTTTGGGTAGCTGTCATACGCCCGTCCAGCGTAAATCAAGCTTGGGTTGGGTAGACCGCCGCCAAAACCGCCCGCAGTAATGCCTAATTGTCCACCTGGTCCCCCAGTCAGCCCTGCTATGCCGCCTTGGCGCTTCCACACTATGTGGGCTGTGTTTGGTCCTATTACCCACGGGTGGAAGTTGTATTGGCTGCTCCAGCACGGGTTCGTATCAGGGTATAGTTCATCCCACTTGTTCTGAGCAATGGTTTCGCTACCTGCAACCGTGTAGCCGGTGCCCGGGTAGTTGCCTAGAATCGACCACCACTCCCTGTTTTCTAGAGAGACGGGTCTTGTCCAGTAGTCAGTTGGCAACGCTGCTTCAGGCCAAGAATACACCATGTTCTCCTGTACGGTCAGCGTTTGCTCTGGTGTTGAGTCGGGTTCGTAGTAGACTCCCTCGTTTGCAGTATATGGCGCGGTGCCCATTACAGCGCCTGGAGCGGGAGTGTAGATGCCTGGTGGGAAGTAGGCGCCTGGGAACTCGAATTTGAGTGTCCACTCACCCACTTGGTCTGCTATGTACTCGAACCATGCCGTTGTGTCTGCGCGGTACGAGTTCATCACGACCTCGTCTACGGTTCCGTCTGGTTTCGTGATTATCACTTTGTAGTCTTTCATGTATCGGCTTGCATGAGTTGCTGGGTTAAGCCACATGTTAACCAGAAACGTCTGGCCCTCACCAACAGGGTTTGGCCTGAAGCTGAGGAACGCATGCGTTTCAACAGTTAAACCCACCGTAGCACCGGAAGGCAAAGGTCCAGGTGTTGAACCTCCTTCCTGCTCGGTTAATTGAGCTTGCACTGGTATCATAGTCAACGTAACTGTCGCTGTCATAAGCAATATGGTCATTATAGTAGCTGCTTTTGCCATGTTTCGTGAAAATTGCACTTCTTTTTCCTCCTAATTAGGTGAGTGCAATTATCTTCATTATGTCTATTTAACTTTTGTCATAACCTTGCTTGTTATGTTGCCATGGTTCGTTTATAAGCGCAAACTAGCTGGATTGACGTGGTAAGTCGCTCCAGTTTGTGCTCGAACGTAATAAAACATTGCTTGTCGGCAACTTTACTGTAAAATGTTGTCTTTATTAGTGACTAAATGAAAGCGGCGGGTAGCCCCCTGTGTATGTTCAGCCGTCCAACTTCGATTTTTTCAAAAGATATATAACACGCCAGCGCCGTATTGGTTAAAAGTTTGGAGGCGTGAACAGTTGGGAGTCTTAGGAAGAGACAAAATAAAAGAATTAATCGACAACTACAAGGTCATTTACCCCCATGACTACACTTTACTAGACGGTGACGGCTACATCCTAACTGTTAAAGAAGAAACCACCGTCAACTACTTGGAACACAAAAACATAGTATCCCACGAAGTTGTTTTCACCCCGCCAAACCTCGTAGCTCACTTGACAGCTAAAAGCAAGTACGGACGAATGGGTTTATCCTTCCTGAACGCTGCCAAAGTGCACAGCGGCTTCATCGGGCGCATCGTGCTTGAAGTCGTGAACTTAAGCAACGACCGAAAACCCATAATCATCAAACGCGGCGACCCCTTCATGCACGTGGAGTTCATCACGCGCGACGGCGAACCCGCACCGTACATGGGCGAATTCCAATTCCAATACTTGACAGATGAAGAAATACATATGTACATTCCCATTCTGGAAAAAGTTTTCCCCAACTACGAAGAACTCGCCAAAACATGGTTCAAAAACAAGCGCTTACAAGGATAAGCCGCTTGCCTATTTCTGGAACACAAAAATTTCCCTACCCACCTTATGCCTCTCCTCAGCGTCAACAAAAGACGCCATACCCGCCATTTCCCTCTTCACTTCAACCTCTTCAGCGAAAACCTTCTCCTGAAACAGATACACCCGCTTGAAACCAACGCTTACGGCTTTCGCGCCAACAGGCATAGTGACAGGCTTACCTGAACGCGTTCGCATGTACGGCGCCACAAGCACCAACCGCCCCTCCTTCTTCAGCACCCTGTAAGCTTCCTCCAAGAAACCCCAGTACAAAGGCTCAAGCCTTGCAAGTATTTTGCCTGCATACGGCGCAGTGGGAACCTGCCGCAGTGCTGGACCCAAATCAGGCTCAGTCACTATGCAATCTACCTCCTCCCCAAGTTTTTCCGCTAACCTGAGCGCGTCACCCTTCACAACCGCGTACTCCACCCCTTTCAACGCATACTCTTTTTTAAGCCACTCCAAATTAGCTGTGGCAGCTTTGACACACCACGGGTTTATGTCCACCCCAACCACTCTCGCTTTCGCCAGCAGTGCTTCCTGCAGGATTGTGCCGACTCCGCAGAACGGGTCAACCAAAAGCTTCCCAGCAGTACACGAAGCCAAGTTCACCATAATCTTCGCCAGCCGTGGCGATATGGCAAAAATTTTACGCTGCATCGGCTTGTCAACATCGCGTTTCTGGAATTCAAACGGGTCATGCACCGCTACGGTAGTGGCAGCCACCGTCTGTTTTTTACCTATACAGACTAATGTTTCCGCTTTGTTTTCCACAAAGTTTTTCTTCAAAACTTCCACATGACTCAGCTGCGGCTTTTCCCTATTCACAGCAAAGCCCATGAAACTTGATTTCCTGCCGTGCGCCGCCAACTCCCGCTTTATACTGCTTCCCACAAACCGCTGAATGCTCTTGGAAACTGAACGCAAAGAATCCTCTGCACAGTATACGCTTACGCCGAAAACATTTTTCGCCGGCGGCGCCTCCAGAATTTCAGCGACTAAGCCGCTTACCGCGATTTCTCTTCTTAGCTGTTCTCGCGCCTGCTTGTTCTTCTGGAGAAACGCTTTTTCCACAATCTGCGTTGCGAAATCCGCTTTTACCGCTCCAATCTTCAAGATTCCACCTAAATCTTCAATTATTAACGCGCTTTCACCATTCTCAATGTCGACGACGAAGAATTCTCTCGAAATCTGGTGCACTTCAAACAGTGCTTCCCTAGTTTTAAAAAACGCGATAAGCTCCGCTAGCGATAGTTTCCAGTTTTTTCCTGAAATAAGCACGTAAGTTGCCTTTGTAACGCTGGGCATTTCACAAATGCTAAAGCCGACCTTACTATATAAGCAAGCGACCCCTTTTTGCTCAAATAGCCTCTTGCCCGCTTAACTGGAAAAGTAGACAAACATGCAGCGGTCAACGGATATCATTGCAAATCGTTTAAATAGCGCTTAATGGTGTATGCTAAAAAGGGATATCGCATGCATGCACGTAATTATCGTCCTGTAAGAGGACAAGCGTACACGAGAAAAAAGTTTGCACGAGGTTTTCCGCCGCCCAAAATCGTAAAGTTCACCATGGGCGACACCAAGGGAAACTTTGATTATGAAGCTAAACTTGTAGCCTTGAAACGAGTCCAAATCCGCCACAGCGCTTTAGAAGCAGCTCGTGTGGCAACAAACCGCGTTCTGATAGATAAACTCGTTAACGATTACCTCATGCAGGTTCACCCATATCCTCACATTATTCTCAGAGAAAACAAAATGATCTTTGGAGCTCATGCTGACCGCCTTCAGCAGGGAATGCGCAGATCTTTCGGGAAAGCAATCGGCACAGCAGCCAGAATAGAACCTGATCAAGTGCTGATAACCGTGAAAGTTAAAGCCAACGCAGTGGAAACCGCCAAGGAATCATTGAAGCGAGGAAGCGCAAAGCTCCCTCTCGCATGTAAAATAGTGGTTGAAAAACTGCAATCTCCCGACGTAACCGATAAGGCGGAGATGGAGACGGCTTGAGCGCGTCAAAGAAAGACTTGGTACTATGGTTTGACAAGCTCAGAAAAACTGATGTTCCCATTGTAGGCGGCAAGAACGCCAGCCTCGGCGAAATGATCAACGCCAAAATGCCTGTTCCCCCAGGCTTCGCCGTAACGGCTTACGCGTATGAAAAATTTATTATGGAAACTAAAATAGCCCAGATGATTTACAAGATCATCAATGAAACCGTAACCGACACAAATAATCCCCAGCAGTACGCTGTGGCTTCAGAAAAAATCCGCGAGCTTATCGAGAAAACTCGTATGCCTAAAGCCATTGAAAAAGCCGTGAAAAAGGCCTACACCAAGCTAAACAGCACGCTGGGCATAAACGACACTTTTGTCGCCGTGAGATCCAGCGCAACCGCTGAAGATTTGCCTGACGCGTCCTTCGCAGGGCAGCAAGAGACCTACCTTAACGTCAGAGGTTATGATGACCTGCTTGACAAAATCATGAAGTGCTGGTCCAGCCTCTTCACGCCACGAGCCATCTTCTACAGAAACGAGAAAGGTTTTGCTCACGAAAAAGTTTTCATAAGCGTTGGGGTTCAGAAAATGGTGAACTCCCGCGCGGCAGGCGTCATGTTCACATTAAACCCAGTAACTGGGAACACTGACGAGATTGTTATCGAAGGCAATTATGGTCTAGGCGAAACCGTGGTTTCTGGCGCAGTGAACCCTGATGACTTCGTGATCGACAAGAAAACAGTAACGATAAAGGAAAGGCGAATTGCAAGGAAGACAATCCAGTACATCCGCGACCCAAGCACAGGTAAAACAATTCATTTGGATGTGCCTGCAGACAAGCAGAAAGAAACCTGCGTGAGCGACGAGGAAATTCTGAAGCTCGCAGGGCTGGGTAACCTTATTGAGAAGCATTATGAAAGGCCCATGGATATCGAGTGGGCGATTGACAAAGACTTATCTTTTCCAAAAAGCATATTCGTAGTTCAAGCTCGTCCTGAAACAGTTTGGAGTGCCAAACATATGGAAACACCTGTACGAGTTGAAGAAAGGAAACCTGAAGAAGAATTGAAAGTAGTTGTGAAGGGCATATCCGCTGGCAGAAGAGGCTACGGCGCAGGCATAGCCAAAGTCGTGCTCACGCCCGACGAAGCTGCGAAAGTAATGCAGAAAGGTGACATACTCGTAACCGACATGACTAACCCTGATTTTGTTCCATTCATGAAAATTGCAGGTGCAATAGTCACCGACAAAGGCGGCGTCACATCCCACGCAGCCATTGTAAGCCGCGAGCTCAGCATCCCCTGCATCGTAGGCACTGAAACCGCCACGGAAGTCATGAAAACGGGCAAAGAGTATACGGTTGACTCGCGAAACGGCATAGTTTACGAAGGCTCTATGCCTCAAGCCGCACAGCCTTCCGCGTCAAACGGCGCCGCAGTGACCGCAAGCGCAACGGCACCGGTGCCTGTAACCGCGACAAAAATTTACATGAATTTAGGGGTTCCTGAGAAAGCAGAGGATTATAAGAGCTTGCCTTTTGAGGGCATAGGGTTGATGCGTGTTGAGTTTACGCTTGCCAGCGCTATAGGCGATCATCCGTTGTATCTTATTGACACTGGGCAGGGTCAGACTTTTGTGGCTAAACTAGCCCAAGGCGTCGCAACGGTGGCGAGAGCTGTGCAGCCGCGTCCTGTTGTGGTGCGTTTAAGCGATTTTAAAACTAATGAGTATCGCGACCTTAAGGGCGGCGACAAGTACGAGATTGTTGAGGAAAACCCGATGCTTGGTTGGCGGGGCTGCAGCCGCTACATAAGCAAGTGGTACGAGAAAGCTTTCAGGCTTGAATGCCAAGCTATCAAGAAATGCCGCGAGGAGTGGGGTCTCAAGAACGTTTGGGTCATGCTCCCGATGGTGCGCACATTGTGGGAAGCCAAGAAAGTAATTGAAATTATGAAGGAAGAAGGCTTGCAGCGGTCACGCGACTTCAAGGTGTGGTTCATGGCTGAAACTCCCTCCATAGCGATAATGGCAGACGAGTTTTCCAAGCTGGTTGACGGCTTCTCCATAGGCTCAAACGACATGACGCAGGGCATCTTGATGATTGACCGCGACTCTGAACGCTTAGGCCAAATGGGCTACTTCGACGAAAGAGACCCTGCAGTGAAGCGAATAATCGCACATCTCATAAGAGTGGCACATGAGAACGGCTGCACAGTTTCAATATGCGGTGAAGGCCCATCAAACTTGCCTGACTTCGCCGAGTTCCTTGTTCGCGTTGGAATCGACAGCATATCCGTAAACAACGACGCGGTTATCGCCACAAAAAACCTTGTCGCCAGCATAGAACAAAAGATAATTCTTGAGCGCTCGGCTGAGCAAGCTGCCATAGCCGCTGGGCGTCCGCTGCGAAAACCCAAGAAAGATTGGGAATGGACTCCATAACAAAGCGGAAACAGCAACCTTCCTTTTTTCTTATTCCTTCACGTTTCCTCCTGCTGGTGTATGCGTATGAAAGGATTCGATTTTGAAGAAGAACGAATAAAACAGGAAATAGCTAAACTCAACGCAAAACGTGTTCTACTGCAGTTGCCTGAAGGCTTGAAACCTGAAGGACCACGCTTGGCTAAAGTCATCGAGAAAGCAGGCGCGTTGCCTATAGTTGCCGCAGACCCGTGCTACGGCGCTTGCGACATAGCCACTGCCGACGCCGGAAGCTTAGACGCAGACTTAATCATCCATTTTGGACACGCAAAATTGCTGAAGCATGAAAGTGTCCCCACCCTTTATGTGGAAGCACGAGCAACTGCAACAGTTGACGCTGCTGTTGAGCAGGCTATTCCGTTGCTGGGCAGATGGAGTAAAATCGGCTTAGCCACCACGGTTCAGCATGTGCAGGCGCTTGACTGCGCTAGAGAAATCCTTGTGCGCGCTGGAAAAATCGTAGTTGTGGGCGACGCTGGCAGAATAAATTATGCTGGGCAAGTATGCGGCTGCGACTACAGCAACGTGAAATCTGTGGCAGGCGATGTTGAGGCTTTCCTTTTCGTCGGCGGCGGGCAATTTCACGCGTTAGGCATAGCGCTTACCGCGTCTAAGCCCACGATAATTGCTGACCCCTACGAGAACAGAGCCTACTCGATAGATGCTGAAGCGCAGAAAATTCTTAAGCAGCGGTGGGCGTGCATTGAGGAGGCTGGGCGCGCTAAAACTTTCGGTGTTCTTGTTGGTTTGAAGCTGGGGCAGAAGCAGTTTGATGAAGCTTTGAAAATCAAGGAAGCGCTTGAGAAAAACGGGAAAACCGCCATTCTTTTCGCAATCAGAGAAATAGTGCCTGAAGCGCTCATGGAGTTTCCAATGGTTGATGCGTACGTGAACACTGCTTGCCCACGAATATCCATTGAAGCAGCGTCGAAATTTCCGAAGCCCGTGTTAACCGTGAACGAATTTAAGGTTGTTGTTGGAGATTTTTCATGGGAAACCCTGCTCAAAAACGGCTTACTCGAAAACTAGACTTAGAACTGTTTCTATCTCAAATCAAGCCGCATCCCTCACCGAACGCGCACTTGGAACAGTACACCACGTCAGAGTCTGCGGCAGCTACAATGCTGTATCTGGCAGCGTACACGTACGGTGACATCGTAGATAAGCGGGTTTTAGATTTGGGCTGCGGCACGGGCAGGCTTGCACTGGGTAGCGTATTTCTCGGCGCTGAATCAGCTGTAGGCATAGACATCGGCAGGTTGGCGGTGAAGCTTGCCGCGGAAAACTCGGCAAAACTAGGTTTCGAAACTAAGGTGGACTGGATTGCAGGCGACGTTAATGCGGTAGCTGGAAAGTTTGATACTGTGTTGCAGAATCCGCCTTTCGGAGTGCAAAAACGTGGCGCTGACCGAGTTTTTCTGGAAAAAGCCCTGCAGGTTGCCGATGCAGTGTACTCGCTGCATAATCATCCTTTTACTGGCGAACCGCTGGTGAAGCGGCTTAGGAGAAACGCTGGTTTGCTGCAAGTTGCGGCTTCACCATTTATTGCAAGGTTTGTGGAGGCGCACGGCGGCAGAATCAAAGCAGTTTACGCGGTGCTGATGACTATTCCGCATATGTTTGATTTCCACACTAAAGCAAGAAGTGAAATCATCATCGACTTGTACGTGATAAGAAGGGAAAAGTGACTAGAAGTTTTTAATTTGTTTTTCACAACTGCGCGGCAACCAAACTCGTCATCCTCCACAATACCCCAAAACATTTTATCTTATTCAAACAAAAGGTTTATTGAGCAGCTTAGAAACTTACAGATATACCCATTCCACAACGCTTACATTTAATGGCAAAACGGAAATTGGATGAACTTAAAATGTCTGAACAAAAAAGCGGCAACGTAGTTTTACCTGGAGAACGCCTAGGCGTAATCGAGGAATTTCTCCCAGATTCAGGAACATACGTTAAAGACGGCGTAATCTACTCCAAAATTGTCGGTCGCGCGTTAATGGACTTAATGCACAAACGCGTCTCCGTTTACCCACTGATTAATGGGGCGGTTGTTCCACAGGTCTCAGGCACGGTTGTGGGGCAGGTTGGCAATGCTCAGTCTGACAATGTTTTGGTGCGGATTTTCAAAATCGGCTCCAGAAAGCTTTCAGGTGTTTTCACGGGCATACTTCACATTTCTGATGTGCAGGATCGCTACGTTGACTCGATGAATGACGTGTGTAAAACGGGTGATATTTTGCGAGCTAAGGTCATAAGCGAAAAAAACCAAGTCTACCATTTGTCCACTAATGATAAGGGTTTAGGCGTGGTTTACGCGTTTTGTTCTCGTTGCGGGCAGTTGCTTGAGCCGAATCGGTATGAGATGCAGTGCATTAAGTGCGGGCATGTTGAAAGGCGTAAGTCTGCGGTGGATTATGGGAAAGAGGAATTATAACCTGAGGGGAAGCGTTGAAATTGAAGGTTAATGTTTTGAAGAAAGCGGGGAACGAGTTGAAAATTGAGATTGAAGGCGCAGGTCACGGCTTGTGTAACCTGCTGCAGAAAAAGCTTTTGGAAGATAAGACCGTGGACATGGCTGGCTACGATATACCGCATCCTCTGGTGTCGAACCCTGTGATTTACGTGCGGATGAAGGGCGCTACAAAGCCTGAAGCTGCGTTGAAGAGGGCAGCTGAGAAAGCCCGCGAAGCCAACGATGCTTTCAGCAAAGCGTTGGAGAAAGCGCTTAAGGCTTAGAAGTAGCTTTTTCGAGTATTCTTTGTTTTTCGTTAAAACTTTAATAATGCCTTTTGGCATAGTTAGGCTTCAGGTTGTTGGGGAACTGTTTTGCGTCGCAGTAGCTTTCGCGTGGTTAAGCCTGAAATCCGCGTTTTAGGAGTTGACGATGGCGTTTTTACTCCGCACGTTGCGGCTTGGGTGCCTGTTATCGGCGTTGTTTTCCGAGGTGGCTACTGGCTTGACGGCGTGATGCACACCAAAATCATGGTTGACGGCTTTGACGCTACTGCCAAGATATCTTCCATGATTACTAATTCACCGCATCACCAGCAGTTGCGCGTGATACTGTTGAACGGTGTTACTTTTGCTGGTTTCAACGTAGTGGATATCAACGCGCTTAACGCGGCAACGGGGTTGCCTGTTATCGCGGTGACGCGTGAGAAACCGAATTTAGCCGAGATTCACGAAGCCTTGCAGCATTTGCCTATGAGTGAGGAGCGTTGGCGTTTGGTTCTTGGTGCTGGGGAGTTGGTGGAGGTGGCTACTAGGCGTGGGAAGGGGCATATTTATGTGCATGTTGCTGGGGTTTCTGTGGAGGATGCGCGGCGAATTCTGCGGTTGACTTCTACTCGGAGTGATGTTCCTGAGGCTTTGCGTGTTGCGCATCTTGTTGCGTCTGGGGTAAGCTCTGAAGGGGCTAAATTGGAAAAAGTTTAAAAGCGACCGTGTAAAGGGAAAACAGCACGAATAGCGGAGTGACGAATAGTGGAGTTCTGTCCGAAGTGTGGTTCTCGTCTTGAACCTCGAAAATCTAAGACAGGCAAGTCAGCTTCGCTGGTGCTTGCTTGTCCGAAATGTGGGTACAAGAAGCAGGAGTCAAGTAAGAAGGTTGAGCCTAAGGTTGCTAAGGTTATTCAGCATAATCCGCAGCAGTTGGTGGCGGTGATTGGCAAGGCGGAGCAGAAGTTGCGGACGTTGCCAACCGTTAGGATTGAATGCCCGAAATGCGGGAACAACACGGCTTACGTGTGGCAGGTGCAAACTAGGGGCTCTGATGAGTCTTCAACTCAGTTTCTGCGCTGCACGAAATGCAACTACACGTTCAGAGAATACAGTTAGAGCTCTTGTGAAAAACAAATTGGTAGCTTTTCGTTACCGTTGGTTATAGACTCTGCTTTTCTAGTGCAAATCTAGCGTGTGGGAAAAACTATAGCCCCCTTATTTATAGTTCCTTTATATATTGCTGAAACGGGAAATCAGTATGGCATTGAAGTGGTTCCTGAGTGTTTACTTGTGTAGTGAGAATGTGGGAACCTCTCTTTTTCTTGAAGCTTTTTGTCTTTCTGGAGAAATTTTTTGTTTATAGGCGCCATGCTTAGTTGTGTAAATCTTTTATACCTCACAGCATATTGCATTAAGCGAGGAAAAGGACATGTTTAAGCTCAAAGTAGCTGACGCTAAACTCTTAAGAGACATGGCAACCGCAATCTCCATACTCGTGGACGAAGCCACCTTCAAAATCGAACCTGAAGGCTTAAAACTGCGGGCAATGGACCCGTCCCGCGTAGCCATGATAGACTTCGAATGGCCAAAAGCAATTTTTGAGGAATACGTGTGCGCAGAACCCACACGCATGTGCATAAACATAAGCGAACTGCTGAAACTGCTGAAAAGAGCAGGCAAAGACGAGGCAGTCGAGTTGACGCTTGACGAGAAAACAGGGCGGCTTGAAATCAAAATAACAGGCAAGTACAGCCGAAACTTCACAATGCCTACGCTGGAAGCCTCAGAAGAAGAGGTGCCCACGCCAAAAATAACCTTCAACGTGAAAGCCAAAACCACAACGCAGGGTTTAAGCCAAGCCATAGAAGACGCGCAGCTCGTAAGCGACCATGTGCGGGTAGAAGCCGACGCGGAGAAACTGGTTTTAAACGCCGCAGGCGATTTGATGGGCGCGACAATAACGCTTCAGAAAGGAAGCGATGCGCTGTTGGATTTAGAAGCCAAGGAAGCTTCGAAAGCCACTTTCAGCCTAAGCTACCTGTCAGAAATCATAAAAGCCGCCTCAGCCACATCGGACATTGCCACGTTAGAGTTTTCGTCAGACATGCCAGTGCGCATTGATTTTCAGCAGACAAAAGAGGGCAAACTGACTTTCTTCCTCGCGCCGAGAATCGAAACCGAGTAACGTGAAAGAAAAATATGCAACTGGAAACGGCGGAATTCACCCAAAACGACTTAGCAAAATATCCTTTTCTTAAAAAAACCGCAGAGCACATCAAAAGACTAGGCTTAAAAATCGAAGAACTAACAAATCCTGAAATGGAGCAAATTTTCAACCGCGCAGAAGAACGAGTCAAAAACGCAATCTTATACGCCGTTCACGTTGGCGAAAAACGCGAAAACGACGTGGAAATCCCCTCCTTTCCAGTAGCAATAATCTTAGCCATCGCCACCAAAAACTCCTTCATCAAGAAACGCTACGCGCTAGCCGAAGCAAAAACCGCTTTCAGCAACCTGCAACTTGAAACCCGCGAAAAACTCTTAGCAATAGCCGCAGACTTCGACTGGGACATTACACTGAACCGCGACCCCGCCATTCCCCTTGAATTCGCACTTAACTTCACTCACTACTTGAAAAACACAGTGCACCTAAAAGACGAAAACTGGAAACTAATCAACCGTTTAATGGCGAATGGCACAGTTTACTTGAACCAGCATGATGTTGCAAGGCTACTGCAGGAAGAAATTCAAAGACGCATCACAAAACGACTAGAAGAACAAGAACTCCCCACATTCCCAGAGAAAATAACGCAGACTGCCGAACGACTAACCGCCTTAGCCAAGGAAAGAATCGGCACAGAAGAAATGGAAGGATTCCCCAAAGTCGTGAATCAATCAGCTTTCCCGCCCTGCATAGTAGCTTTGTACGAAGATGCTTCGAAAGGACGCCACCTTTCACACGTAGGCCGCTTCACGTTAACCTCTTTCCTCGTAACCATCGGCATGCCCCCCGAAAAAGTAAACGAATTGTTCAAAAGCTTCTCAGACTACAACGAACGCCTAACCCGCTATCAGGTTGAGCATATTGCGGGGGAAAGAGGTTCCAGAACAAGGTACACCCCGCCGCAGTGCGCGACTTTGCAGACTCACGGCGTTTGCGTAAACAGCGATGACTTGTGCCGCCGAATTCGCCATCCACTCGCGTATTACAGGCTGAAACAGAGACGCTAACCTCGCATGGACAGGTAAACACTTGTCGCGTTTTATGAAAAACTTATTAACTTACAGGGACTGCTTATGAGTGAAGGAGCATTAATGTCCTACCAGTTGACCGGCGACTTGGGTGTTAATTCAGAAGTCGGCGTAATTCTTCCCACTTACTGTGAAGCAGAAAACATAGCAAAACTGATTATTCAAATTGAAAATCTCCCCCTGAACGCCTCCATACTGGTAATCGACGACTCTAGCCCCGACGAAACCGCGGAAATCGTGAAAAAACTGCAAGCAAAATACGGCAATATCCTCCTCTGTATCCGACCAGAAAAAAGTGGGTTAGGCACAGCGATAACAGACGGCTTCAAAATCTTTCTATCCCTAAAAAACTCGCCGCGTTTCGTCATAACAATGGACGCTGACTACTCGCATAACCCAAAAGCCATACTGCAGTTGTTATCCAGCATGCAGTGTGGATGTGGAATCGCTATAGGAAGCCGATACTGCCGAGGCGGTGGAACAGTCGGCTGGCCGTTCACTCGAAAAATCATCAGTCGCACCGCAAACACCGTAGCCAAATCCGTGGTCGGCTTCAAACTTAACGACTGCACCAACGGCTTCCGTTGTTACTCCACAGGCTTTCTGAAACAGGCCATCGGCAGTTTACACAGCGAAACCTACGAGATCCAGATTGAAACCATTAAGCAAGCGCTCCTAAGAGGCTTCGACATAAAAGAAGTACCCATATTGTTCGTTAACAGGAAACGTGGAAAATCGAAACTCACTTTGGTTGAGGTTCAAAGCTATATTTCCTATATTTTAAAAACTGCAGCGTACGGGCGAAGCAGATAAACTTTCTATAGGAACCGGCTTTCTGACTACCGGCAGTGACCAAGCACTGCTGTGGTTGCCAATAAAGGCTTAATGGTTAAATTCGCGAAAGTAAATTCAATTGTCAGGTATGGCAGGCGGAAGCAGTGACAGCGTTTTCCCAAGAATTCGTTTACGAAAAATTCTCCGAGTTCTACAAAAACTCCTCCGCCACAATTCCCCTTCCCACCTCTGCCCGCCAAAGAGAATTCGCCTTCCTGCTCCTCAAAGAACGCGCCATGCTGCGGCACAGAGGCTTCGCAAACGCCAACAGCTTCAGACAGTTCCTCAGCGAAACTGTGCCCTCAGACGTTTACCGCTCCTGCGCCTACTACGAAAACCCAGAAGCTGACATGGACAAGAAAGGCTGGCTTGGCGCGGACCTAGTCTTCGACATAGACGCCGACCACATCCCCGCCTCCTGCAACAAAATCCACGACGAATGGACCTGCGGCAAATGCGGCTTCAAAGGAAAAGGCGTCACACCTGCATCCTGCCCAATCTGCGAAAGCCCCAAGTTCGACACCAAAACTTGGCCCTGCGACCTATGCTTAGACTCAGCCAAAGAGGAAACCGTAAAGCTTGTTGGCATGCTGGAGAAAGACTTCGGGTTCTCCCGCAAAGAGTTGCACGTATTCTTTTCAGGTCACCGCGGATACCATGTTCACGTCGAAAACGATGCCGTCAAAACACTGGACGCCGTAGCCCGCAAGGAAATCGTAGATTACGTTTTAGGCATAGGCTTAGCCGTGCTAAAGGAGAAAGCAAAAGGGAAATCCAGACGAAAACGCGCCGCCAACACTTTTGGGTTGCATGACTTCGGCTGGCACAAACGTCTAAAAATAGGCATCCAAAAATTCATCCTCAACGCGGACACAGACGATTTACGGAACGCCGGCGTCAGAAGCTACGCTGCTATACTACAAAACAAGGAAGCAATTCTGAAGCGTTGCGTAGAGGAAGGCCGCTGGGGCAGCATTAAAGGCGTGAGTGTTGCCACTTGGAAGCGCATAGCAGAGTACGTTAAGAATCTGGAGTCTGCTAAAATCGACACGGTCGTCACCACCGACATCCACCGCCTAATACGCATGGCGGGCACTCTGCACGGCAAAACAGGATTAAAAAAAGTGGAGTTTCCAGTTGAGCGTTTAGCGGATTTCGACCCGAGCCGGGAAGCAGTAGCTTTTAAAGATGGTGAGGTGAAAGTGTCTGTCTCTGATGTACCAGAGTTTAGGTTGGGCGGAAACGTGTTCGGTCCTTACAGACATCAAGTAGTCAAATTGCCAACTGCCGCAGCCGTGCTGCTCATCTGCAAAGGCAGAGCTGAGGTGGTAACGTAAAGTGTACGCTGAACTGTGCGCTGCTTGGCAGCAGGAAATCGAAGGCGCTGAGCTTGGCAGTTTACCCGCTGACTTTTACGCGAACGTTGCGGATTACGTGCGGCGCATCAAAGAAGAAAGCAGGATGCTTGACCGCAAATCGGTGAAGGCCGTGCTGCTTGAACGCGAACTGCAAAACGTTAAGCGCATGCTGCGTGAGCTGGTTTGGGCGCGGTACAAAAAGCTGGTTAAAGCGGTTGGCGAAGGCCAAAAGATGCCCTCAGAATTGTTAACTGCTGAAGAAGCAGAGATATGCGCAGGTTACGTTTCTTTCGCGGAAGCATACCAAAAATTCGCACAGAACCTTCTGCTGGGGCAAGTTGTAAAAACCAACCTAGCCAAAGTGCACAAGCGGGTTTCTTTGCGGTTCGTCAAGGCTATTCCCTCGGTAATCGGCGTGGACATGAAGGCTTATGGGCCTTTCATGGTTGAAGATGTGGCGTCTCTGCCCGTTGAGAACGCGAAAATTCTAGTTAAGCAAGGTTTGGCTGTGGCGGTCGAGGTTCCATAAGACGCGTTCTGCGGTTTTTAAGCCTGCGCCACAGACTTTGGCTTGCAAGAATTATCAGCGGATAAGCCACTATCCACGCGATAGAATATAATGGTCCATAGTAGAAGTGGAATGGGGTTATATCTTGCCCATCCATGCCTATCAAGAAAATAGCCACTATCCTCAGAATGTTAATGATATACGTGACTACCGCGCCGACAGCGAAGTAGCCAATTCTTGCTTTCCACGAAAGCGGCATACGCTTCAGAAACAGCAAAGTGACTACAGTGAATATGAGGAGGCTTTCGATGCCTGCGCATGGCCACGCTACCGCGAACGTGGCTGTTCTGGTGGGGTTGCTTGGGTCTGTTGCTGTTAACAGCGGCAAGGTACCTTGAACCGCGTCCGTTTGAGTCGTCAACACTGTATTGTAGCCCATCAGGTTGAGGACTGCGGCTGCAAGCGTGGTCGTTGTGGGCACAAGAAACTGGAACAGAGTGAACTGCCCGTACGGGTAAAGGTTGTCTATAGTGTACAGTGCTCCAACCGCTAATAGGAAAAACAGCGGCACCGAGAAGGTTTTTAAGCCTTTAACGCCGAAGGGCAAAAGAAGTATGGGGCAGTAGAGCAATGCGAAGACAAGGTACTCTATCGCAAGCGCCATCAGATCCCACCATTGCACACCGCTTTGCCTCGCCACGTCTGTGATTGCCGCGTTTAACCCCAGATAATTGGAAACCCACACGTAGATTGTAGGCAGTGCCAACGCGGCTGCGAAGGTCAAGGTTCTGGCTGAGAACAGCTTGGTGATTTTACTTGTTTGCAGTTTTTCCCAATCAAGAATCAGTTCCAAGGCTATTAGCCACACGAAGAACAGCTGGAAGGTTCTACCTTTCCACATCAACTCAAACGAGGCTGGATGCAGGTAGTACAGCCAAAGGAACGGAACTGCAAAAGCCAGCAGCGGCAGCAGCCTCAACAGCGTGCTCGCGTGCTCTTTGATTGTTACCAGAACGTTCTGCATTATACGCTACCAAACCCTGAACTGAGTAGGATAATAACGGTGAGCCACAGTTTAAAAAAGGATACGCAACTACCAAGTCTCCTATGAACACACACAAACCCGCAACATCGGATTCTAGCAGTTAGATTTTTAGTATTTTCTTGATGTTTAATCTGAGAATCAGTTCTTTATCATAAGCTGATAAGTCGAGCAACTGCACAATTTTAACTGACACCAGCGGGTGCCCCGCCAATATGCACATGCGAATCAATAATCAAGCACGAACCCTCAATTTGCCCTGTTTAACGCTGAGAATAGGTTTCTGCTCAATTATTAATAACTTTAAGGCAAACGCGCTAAGAACACAGAAAGATTAAAAGCCAATCCAAAACTAACTTTTATCTGTTACAACTGCAGAAAACGATTTGGTGAGGTTGACTAAAATGAGCACGCAGGTTGAAAAATACATAGAAAAACAGAAACCACCACAAAAAGAGATCATCCAACAACTAAGAAGCCTCATTCTAAAAACTTTACCCGCCATCAAAGAAGAATTCAAAATGGGCGTGCCATGGTACGAAGGAAAATTCTATGTCGTAGCACTCAAAGACCATGTCAACATGGGCTTTTCAGTAAAAGGATTATCCGCGCAGGAACAATCACTGTTCGAAGGCAAAGGACAGCTCATGCGGCACATCAAATTCTATTCTCTAAACGATGTTAACGCAGAAAAAGTGGCAAAATTGTTAAAACTTGTGGCAGAAAAAACCGCAAGCTGCTAAACAACACCCTGCCAAAAACCCATTCACTCGGCAATTCCCTGCATTTAATTGAGATGAGTCTACGCTTCAGAGGCGTAGCCCAAGCCAAAAACAGCCACTTATAGCCTACCCAAACAAGCCTATTTGCATTAGGCTCCCTTTCTCAATCAAAAGCCCCAATCGCCCCAAAAAGACAGGAAAGAACGCGAAATAGCCCAAGCGGAAGCAAAGCTCACGGAGTTGACGAAACTGGAACGCAACAAAAAAGGGGAAAGTTATGGTGGCGGTGGCGGCGTTTCGTACCGTGGAGGATTCCACGTTAAGCCGAGTATGCTGCCTATTAATCCCAGCAGGAAGCCTATGAATATACCTCCAGCTGCGCCAAACCAGCTTAAAATGGAAAATATCAGCACGAGAACGGCACCTGTTCTGACTTTGCCTTTGTCTTCGCTGTTCATCATGATTGCGCCGACTAGTGTTAAAATTCCCCAGACTATTCCCAGAACGCCTAAGATCATTGCCATGGCACCGAGTCCTCCGAAGCCGATGAAGTCAAACACGCTGCCGATGATGCTGAAGATGACTGCGTAGATCAAGCCGCCGATAATGATGAAGATTGATCCCAAAAGAGACAGCACGAATGCCGCTGTTGGTTTTTCTGCCATTTTGTGCACCCTTGAAACGCCTATTTCTACTCAAGTTGCTAATATAGTTTTTTACCGACGGTGCATTTCAGGCTGTAGCGGGCTGTGTTTGTGCTTTTTCGGTTGAAACTTGACCTGCAACCGTTTTGTAGGCATTAGCGCGCTGTAATGTTGCGTGGCACGTGGGTGTGGTCTTTTTGCATGGTGACAAACAGGTGTTTTCGTTGTGGATGCGGAAAAAGTATAAGAATGCGTGTGTTTTCTCTATTGCCAAGTTAGATGTGACGGGTATGAATGTTCCTAAAGAAGTGCGGACGTACTGTCCGAAGTGTAAGGCGCATCAGGCTCATACTGTTAGCCTTTACAAGCCTGGGAAGCGTAGAGCTTTAGCCAAGGGTGAGCGGCATCATGACCGTGAGAAGAAAGGTTACGGCGGACAGAAGTATCCTTTGCAGCACGAGTTTGCTAAGACTACTAAGAAGCAGACTTTGCGTGTGAAGTGTAAGGTTTGTGGTTTCATGCGTCATAAGGATGGTATTCGTTTGCGGAAACTGGCTATAGGTTGAATGGAGGCGAGATGTGATGTCTGAGTGGAATGAGCTTATTCCGAAGCCGACTAGTGCTTTTCTGCGTGTTGTTTGTCCTAAGTGTGGTAATGAGCAGTTGCTTTTTAGTCATGCTGTGAACGTGGTTAAGTGTAACGTGTGCGGTGAGGTTCTTGCTCAGCCAACGGGGGGCAAGGCGCGGATTAGGGGCGAGAAGACTGCGTTTCTTGAGTAGGGAAGAAGTTTAGCGATGGTTGAGTTTAAACCTGAGTGGCCTGAGGCTGGGGATTTGGTGATGGCTACTGTTGAGAATGTTACTGATTATGGTGCTTATGTTAAGTTGGATGAGTTTGGTAAGCGGGGTTTGTTGCATGTTTCGGAGATTTCCAGCTCTTGGATCAGGAATATTAGGGATTTTGTGCGTGAGAATCAGAAGCTTGTTTTGAAGGTTTTGCGGGTTGATGCTGAGAAAGGACATGTTGATTTGTCTTTGAGGCGGGTTACGAAGCGGGAGAAGATTGAGAAGGTTAAGTCTTGGAAGACTGAGCGGAAGGCTGAGGCTTTGCTTCGGGGTGTGGCGGAGAAGCTTGGCATGTCTGCGGATGAGGTTTACGAGCAGGCTGGGAAGGTTATTGACGAGCATTTTGGTTTGTACGAGGGTTTTGAGAAGGCTGCGTTTGAGGGTTTTGAGGCTTTAACCGCGATTGGCGTGTCTGAGGCGGTTGCAAAGGCGTTTGCTGAGGTTGCGGCTGAGCGTATTCACGTTAAGTTGGTGAAGGTGAAGGGCACGCTTGAGATTCGTTGTATGAAGCCTAACGGTGTTCGGCTAATCCAAGAGGCGTTTCTTGCTGCGAAGGCGGAGAAGCCGAAGGATGCTGATGTGCGGTTTTATGTGGTTGCTGCGCCCAAATATAGCGTTGAGGTCTCGGCGGAGAATTATAAGCGTGCTGAGGATGTGTTTCAGCGGGTTAGTCAGCGTGTTGTGGATAACGTGGTTGCGGCTGGTGGTCAGGGTAGTTTTAGAAGGGAGAAGTAGGGATGGTTTGGTTGTTGAGGAAGTGTGTGGCGTGTGGGCGGTACACGTTGCAGACGGATTTTTGTCCTTCTTGCGGTGGTAAGGTGCATGTTCCACATCCGGCGAAGTTTTCTCCTGATGATAAGTATTTGCGGTATCGTGTGGCTTTGAAGCGGGAGTGTGGGTCTGCTTGAAGGAGACTTATGTTAAGGAGCGGTTGGCTGTTCAGTTTAAGGAGCCTGTTTTGGTTGCTGGTTTGCCGGGTTTGGGTTTGGTGGGTAAGATTGCTGCGCGGTTTTTGGTTAAGCAGTTGAAGGCGCAGCGGTTTGCTTATTTGTATTCTCCGCATTTTCCGTATTTTGTTTTGGTGAATAAGAAGGGTAGTGTGCGTTTGTTGCGTGGGGCGTTTTATTTTTGGCGGAATCCTGCGGGTGGGAATGATTTTATCTTTTTTACGGGTGACAGCCAATCGCAGACTATTGAGGGTCAGTATGAGATTGCTGATTGTATGTTGGAGTTTTGTAAGCGGCATGGTGTGCGGGCGATTGTGACTATTGGTGGTTATCGTGTGGAGACTGAGGGTAAGCCGAAGGTTTATGTGGCTGCTACTGGTCAGGAGGTTTTGGATAGGGCGTTGCAGGCTGGTGCTGCTGTGAGTGATTCTGGGAGTCCGATTGTGGGGACTGCGGGTTTGATTCTTGGTTTGGCTCGGTTTAAGAAGATTGATTCTTTGTGCCTGTTAGGTGAAACGCGTGGGTATTTGCCTGATCCTTCAGCTGCGCGGAGTGTGTTGGAAGTGTTGAATGGGATGTTTGGGATTAGTGTGGATTTGGCTGGGTTGGATGAGGATATTGCTAGGGCGGAGAAGATGGTGTCGCGGTTGCAGAAGATTGAGGAGCAGCGTGCGGTGCAGGCCGAGGAGACTCGGAAGCTGGAAGATAAGAAAACTACGTACATATCCTAGCGCTGTTGTGTTGTGCGCAGTCTATAGCCCCCTTATTTAAACTATAAATAGGCAGAGTGTTGGTTGTGTTTTTGGGTCTATTCTTGCTCTGGTTCTGTTTCTTCTGCAGGTTCGGGCTCGGTGGGTTTTTGGGTTGCTGTGAATTCGGTTTTTGATTTGATTATGAAGATTGCGCTTATGATTGAGAGTGCGCCTGTTGGTACTGTGGCGAGTAGTATGCCTTCTGTGTAGCCGTAGTTGTAGTACCAAGTGACTATTAGGGTGAATATCGTTGAGGCTATCATGAGGATTATTCCGGTGATTGCGAGTTTGAGGCGTTTTCGTGTTAGTGTTAGGATTCCCGCGGCGAAGCCGAATGCTGCTGCGGGGAATGCGAAGGCTGCGAGGAGTAGGAAGCCGATGGCACCGGATGTGTCGTAGCCGTAGGAAGCGTAGTAGCTGGTGTACGCTTGGTAGGATACGACTCCGATGGTTCCGATGGCTGCGGAGAAGGATGCGGCGATTAACGCGAGGATTCCTGCTGCGAGTGTTAATTCTTTTTTAGGTTTTGAGTTAAGGGGTGCGCCGCAGTATGCGCAGAAACTGCTTGTTTCGTCTTGTATTTCTTTGCCGCAGTTAGTACAATTCAATGGTGACCTGAACCTCTTTTGTTAAGGGTTTACAGGCTTGTTCTTCTTGTTGCTATTTATGTGTTTGCCAAAATTCAACGAGGGGATAGACCCCCTATAGGGAAGATACGATAAAATCGTGACAAGTTATAGAGCACTGTAGGGAATACGATTAAATCGCATGTCCATATC
>CAZYUQ010000002.1:0-31608 GCA_964650565.1 uncultured Candidatus Bathyarchaeia archaeon
AGTCGTAACAAGGTGGCCGTAGGGGAACCTGCGGCCGGATCACCTCCTAAGAAAACAATCGTGTTGTGCAGTTCGCGCAATGCGCTTTTCTGGAGGAGCAAGGAGAATCACTAGCGGAAACGTCAAAGCCCAAAACACATGTAAGAACTTCTAAACAACCTTCAGAAACTTTCTGTCTTTTTCTTTGGAGCATTCTCTAATAATCTAAGACTCTAAACAAGTCTATCTCTTGAAAATTTGATGAAGTGTGACCAGCTCTATTTAATTCCTCGAAGATAACGCCAACAAGGTCTTTTATGTCGAATGGTTCGATGTGTATCTGAAACTCCCTATTCATCTTTTCAAAATTACTGCGTATGTATTCTATTCTCTGAACGTTTTTTGCAAAATTGAACCCATAGAAAATTGTTGCTATGCCGTGGTGAGTGCATAAAGTCACTTCATTCCAGATTTTCTTCATTTTTTCAGAGTCTACTACTGCATTTTTTAGGAAGATGGCGCAGCAACCTTTCACGTAAATGTCTATGTCTGGCTTTCCATTCTCTACTATGTAGTTTAGCATGATGTCCTCTTTGCTTGAGGCTGATTGGACTTCTGAAAACATTTTTTCAAAATCCGAGGTTGACTTTTTATTCAGAGGAACGTACTCATAGAATTCTTGTAGTAACTCACGAAGTAAATATTCAGAAAAAGTCCCTGCAAAAGACGATGTCATAATCTTAAGAGTGTAGTCTTTCTTATCACTAATTTCATATTTGAAAAAATCTTTCACGCCTTCAAGGGACTTCGTTATCTCGGTAAAAACTACTCTTTCCCAATCTTGACCTAATGACGCTATTCTGTTGCTAACTTCTTCCTTCAGTAGACATATCTTTGCAAAGATATATAGAAGTGTCCATTCCTCTCCATAATACCCCAATTCATTTTCAGTAAATTGTAAATTTTCTTTGAAGGCTTTCGTCACAAAGAGGTGTTTTATCTGATCCATTATCTTCCATGCTTTCAAAATATCTTTGTTTGAGTATGCCTCTCTGTAGTATGTTGCAGTTAGTTTGTCTATCTCATGTTGGGCAAGTACCATTTTTACGCTGGGCTCATCCTGTTTGTCCTTTGGCATAGCAGCGATGTACGAACGACATGCTTTTGAAGATGCCTCGCAGTATTCTGCAAGTTTTTCTATGGTTTCATTGATTGAAACCTGCAAACGTTGCTTTTTGTCAGCTTGCCTTTCAAAAAACATTTGCGCTAAGAAATAGAAAAGTTGATTTTTCTTTGTAACATACATAATATGATAAAGCTTGGAAAATGATGCCCTGTGTAAAGAGGAGGCGGTGACAATTGTTTCTATATTTTTCAATTGATCTAAGAACCAATCCAAGTGTTCGCAGTGTTCTTTTGTGCGAACTTTGACATACGTTGCTTCTTTGATATAGTAATTATCCAAAAACATGTCACACAGTATTGAGCCAATGTCTGTGAGTTCTTTACATGAGGCAAACATTGAAGAATTGCCTTCCAGCAATTCCAAGAATTCCTTTTCAGCGTTTACATAACTAATGTTTTCAGCTTTGCCACTGATTTTAATCGAGGTTGACTTATAAGTCCTAAGCATCCGTTCTAAAGCATATGCGGAATATTGGCACAAAGAGTGTCTCTTAAGAAGCCTCGATAATGCTTGTAAAAACAGCATAAGCGATTTTGTTGGGTCATCTTGAAGATATTGGTACACTTTGGTCGAATAGTAATTACATTCTGCGTGTAACAAATTTTTTTCATCATTGTATTTCTCATGTTTTGACTTCACTTTTTCAAATTCACTGTCAAGTTCACAAAACATGCTATCCTCTGGGATTCGAAAATTTTCAACACTTAGAACTTGACTACTTATTTTAGCTTTGATTTCGTTGAACCTTTTTTCTATATCTTGTGGGGACTCTCGCCCCGAGAAGGTTTTGATACTCATGAGCACGCCCCAAAGAAACAACGTCTAGTGTCTTAATTTATAAAACACTGCATAATTTGTTTATCGGTAGTCAACGAAGCCCTTATGAATAAAACAGGCACTCTTAAACTCACCTTCAACCTACACAAAACGTCTCTACGCAGGTGCTATGGACCACTCCAAACACAACAGCCCAACACAGTATTTGTGAATTGCTGGATTTTGTTAGTGTTCTTATAGTCTGTTGTGCGGCTTGTTTTCTGGTGCAATTTCATGCTTGGGAGGTGAAACCTGCAACGGCAACTTAAACCGCGCAATGGGCTATCCTGCAAAAGCCAACCGTCATATTTGAATCCTAATAGCCAATCATTGCAGAAAAATAGGAGGGGGGTCTATCACTATTGGCTAAAAAAACGCTCAATAGCATGTTGGAATCGCGAACATATTTGGAGCCTAATAGCAGTTCTATGCAGAAACCTATAGGGGGTCTATCCCTACCGCCACTTCCAATTGGAAATAACGGGCTTTTCTTATTTTCTATGATGGTTTTTTCTTGCTTTCCACGCAAGATACGTTATCGAGATTATGAGAAAGGTTGAGTCTAGAAAGTTCGGGAAGGATGGAAAGTAAACCCATTGATCAAAGAAAGTTATGAATTTTAATGCTATCCCAATCGTGCCGCACACCAACGCTATTTGCACGCAGTCATTGACAAGTTCGTTCCAGCGGTTATGTATAGCTTTCATTTCACATCTGAAGCTTATGTTCAGGTTTTTTTAATAAGTCATTTATGAATCTGGAGTATTGATCGCAGCTCAGCGTCAGCTATGGCGCAGCAGCTTATGTTATTCTGGTGGCTGTTTCGATGATGAAGCCCTTTTTGCCGATGTTGTACGGCAGCCTCCGTGTTGGAATAAGCATTCCCGCCATCTTTTTTATCATTATGTTTCTGTTTGTTGTTTCAGCCGCCCACGTAGTGTTCAGGATTATTACGCCTTCTGCAAAATGCTCCATCGCCGTTTCAGTTTGCTTGCTCTGCATGCCCTCAGTTAAGAGTGCAAAGTGGAATTCTTCACCCTGCCTGTTCTCCGTAGCCATAGCCGAAAGCAGGTTGATTGCCTCTTCTGTTTTGTGCGTTATAAGCAGCTCAGACAAGGAGTCTATTATGACTAAGCGGTGTTGCTTGATTTCGTTGGTTACGGTGTCGATTGTTTTGGTTATGTTGGTTAGGTTGATGAATTTCCAAGCTCCTGTTTTCTCAAGCGGCGTGGTGTCCCAGCCGTAGGTGAGCATGTCTTCTTTAACGAATTCCGGAGTTCTGTTCACGGTGAAGTAGGTGACGTTGGTTTGTTTTGCTCTGGTGTAAGCGACTTGTCGGGCGAACACTTCGTTTCCTGAGCCTGGCAGTCCAAGAAGCAGGAGTACTTTTGGGGGTAACCCGCCTAGTAAGAACTCGTCTAGGCCCGCGATGCCTGTTTTGAGTAGTTTCATCCGCTTAGTCCTCTTTTACTTAATGTGGATGGTGGCTGTTTTATTGTTTGTGTTTGCGTTTACGGTTTGTAGTCTGCTTCGTAGCTTGTTCCGTCTTGGCAGATTGCTTTGATGTGGACTGTGTCCGTGTATGCGTGGTTGATGGTTATTTGTGCCGTGGAGCCTTGGGGGATTGTGGTTGTGTTTTGTGCGTTTACGGTGCAGTTTGCTGGGTTGATTTGGTGTTGTTCGCTGTTTATTTGGATTGTTTTTATGTTTACGGTTCCTTGTCCTGTGTTTTGCACGTAGATTGTTGTTGTGGACTGCTGGAATGAGACGCTTTGGATTTGTATGGTGTTTCCTGCTCGGTTTTGCATTGCCATATAGAAGTACGCGATTGCGGCTACTGCGATGATGAGTATTATCAGTAGTATGGCGGTTGAGATTGGGTGCAATGCTTTCGTGTTTTGGATGAGTTTCATTTTTTGCCGCATATTTTTCTCTCCTGATGCTGGTTAGTTGTATCAATTTTATAGAGGATTGTTATATAATTTGGTATCATAGGTATTTTTAAACCAGTTTCTTGCTGTTGTGTTATCAGCCTTATAAAAGAGGAAAATGAGAAGGGAGGAACAGAAAAAAGTGAATTATAGAAAAATCCGTCGGAACATCAGAGCTATCTCGCCAGTTATTTCAGTGCTTATGATGATTGCTGTTGCAGTGGCAGCTTCACTTGTTACTTACGCGTGGGTCATGGGATACCTAGGCTTCACAACTAACAAAGTCGGCAAAGCAATACAAATACAAAGCGTCGCTTATGATGATCCAAATGACGCAATCTTAGTCTATGTGCAAAACGTTGGAGATTCCCCAGTAACGTTGAGCGATGTTTATGTTAACGGCGTACTTAATGGCACATCCACACCAACCGCAGAATTTAGTCCAGAAGACGGACTTTTAGAAAAGACCGACACAGCCGAAATCACTCTAACGACTTATCTCAGTCAACCAGATCAAATCACCATTAAAGTCGTCACCACAGACGGAACCTTCATAGAATACACAAAGACATTCTAAGGACTTCGAGAACAATCTCAGCATCTCTCACCTCTTTTTTTAGTCCTCAAAATAACCAATAATCACATCCAAAATATCCAACAAAGGAAGGGATAACGGTAATTGAGTAGACGCGAAAAACTAAAAAAACTGTTCTCACGACAAAAAACAGTCGAAACTAAGAAAACAAAAGAACCAACCACCAAAAACACAGCAAAACCACAAGAACCCAATTCACCGACCCCTCCAAAAACAAATACTTCTAAATCACCAAACCCCAAACCCTCAACTACTAAAAATGAATCCAAGAAACGGTTTTCTCGGAAAAAACAAGCCCAAACCCTAGAACTGCAAGACCCCGCCGTAACCGTTTCCGTGCCCGAAACCGCCTCAACTGAAGAGTCAACAGCAAAACCCACAACTGTAACAGCAGTGCAAGCCACAGAAATCGAAACCTACCCTCTAAACGAGCCATACGCGTACGCAAAAATCGTCAAAACCCCCTTGCGGGGAAACATACTCTACAAAGTCGACGAGCCAAAACTAGACAAAACAGACGAACACAACCTACAACGGTTAACAACCATCCTAAACGAAGTCTTGGAACTGAAAACAACAGAACTCAAATCAAAAACAGCCGCAAGAGAATACCTCCTAAAAAAATGCGACGAAATCTTCACACACTACAACTTCAAAATAACCCCAGAAACAAAAAACAAACTACTCTACTACGTGGTCAGAGACAACCTTGGACTCGGAAAAATCGACCCCCTCATGCATGACGCGCTAATAGAAGACATCTCATGCGACGGAATCAACGTACCCGTCTACATATGGCATAGAACATACGAATCAATACCCACCAACGTCCGCTTCGAAACCGCAGACGAACTTGACGACTTCGCGCTGAGACTCGCCTACCTCTGCGGCAGCCACGTTTCAATCGCCCAACCCATGCTCGACGCTTCACTCCCAGACGGAAGCAGACTCAACCTAACCTACGGCAGCGAAATCACACGCAGAGGCTCCACATTCACCATCAGAAAATTCAAACTAGACCCATTCACAGTCACCGACATGGTAAGCTTCAACACCATGTCAAGAGAAATGGCAGCCTACTTCTGGTACGCCGTCGAAAACCGCGTATCCATCCTCGTCGCCGGCGGAATAGCCGCTGGAAAAACAACCATGCTCAACTGCCTAAGCATGTTCATCAAACCAGACCTCAAAGTAGTCTCAATAGAAGACACCCCTGAAATAAATCTTCCACACGAAAACTGGATTCCAGCCGCCACCAGAACCCACTTCGGCATGGTATCAGAAACAGCCGACATAACCCTATTCGACCTACTAAAAGCCTCACTAAGACAACGACCAGACTACATAATCGTAGGCGAAATACGAGGCGCAGAAGCCTTCACACTCTTCCAAGCCGTAAGCACAGGTCACCTCGGCATGTCAACAATACACGCCGAATCAGTAGAAGCTGCCGTCTACAGGCTTGAATCAGAACCCATGAACATACCGCGAACCCTAATCGCAGGAGTCGACCTAATTCTCGTCCAAAAAAGAGTCGAATACGACGGCAAACCCGTCCGAAAAACAATTGCAACATCCGAAATAGTAGGCCTAGACCCCAGAGCAGGCGAAATCCTAACTAACGAAGTCTACAGGTGGAACTCAGCTGAAGACACGTTCGACTTCACGGGCAGAAGCTACATCCTGGAAAGAATCGCCGACAAGAAAGGCATCAGCATAGAAGAAGCAACCGAAGAAATCCAACGCCGAGCCAAAATCATCGACTGGCTGGCAAAACAAGACGTAAGAAACTACAAACAAGTCTCAGACATAATACGAGGCTACTACGAAAACCCCGAATCAGTACTCAAGGAGGCAGCAAAACACGAATAAGCATGTTTTACACCTCCTGCTCAAACTATCCAACTTAATCCCAGAACGAGCAACCTCTAAGCTCGGTGGATTAAAGAAGAACCTAGCCAAAGCCAATATACGAATAAGCTTCAAAGTATACACTGGACTAATGATACTCACTTCTCTGATCAGCGGCATCACAACCTTCGCGCTGTCCTTCTTCCTGCTCTATTTCAGCCTTGAAATAATCCAAGCAGTCGTTTTCGCCATTCTAATCGGCATATTGACAGCTTTGGTCTCGGCTGGAACGTGTTATGTTTATCCACTTCTCGGAATTTCCTCCAAAGGACGAAAAATCGACGCAAACCTCCCATTAATCGCCAACTTCATGTCCGTCCTCGCAAGCGCAGGAATGCCTCCCGAAAGAATTGTCCGCTCCCTAGCCAACGTAGGAGACGAATTCCATGTTGGCGAAGAAGCAAGAAGAATAATCGCAGATATAGAACTCATGGGATTGGACCTCAAAGCAGCCTTAAAAAACGCATCTGTAAGATCTTCCTCCAAAAAATTCGCAAGCATGCTCGACGGCGTTATAACAACCTCCCACATGGGCGGAGACCTAGCAACTTACCTTCGAGACGAAGCTAGCAAATACAAAAAAGCCAGACTTCAAACAATGAAAGGTTTCCTGGAAAACCTGGGAACAATCGCAGAAGCGTACATAAGCTTCATGATTGCCCTCCCACTGGCGTTAATCGTCATGCTTTCGGTGATGTCGTTTGTCGGCGGCGGCGCATCAATTGCAGGTGTAGACCCGCAAGTTATCCTCACAATCCTCACGTTCGTGATTACACCCGCAGGAGTAGGCATCATGCTGCTCATGGTGGATTCAATAACGCCTCCGAGGTGACAACATGCGCAAAATACCAGTCCTCATTAGAAAACTCGTCGCTGCAGCTACTCTGATTTGCGCAGTGTTGTTGATTGTCGTGCCGCTGCTAGTTTGGCCACTTGAAACCGTCGGGCTCTATTCCAACGAGCTGCTGTACGCTGCTGTTTTGGTGGCAATTGTTCCTTCCGCGATTCTGGATTATCTGAACCAGCGGTGGGTAGACGCCATTGAAAAGCAAATGCCCGTGCTGGTCAGAGGAGTTTCTGAGTCGCAGGAAACAGGCGTCACGATAATCAAAGCCTTGGAGCGCGTGGTTGAGGACAAAATGGTTGGCAAGCCGCTTTCTGATGAAGTTAGGAAACTTACCGTGCAGATGTCTTGGGGCACTTCGTTCGAAGGCGCCTTAACGAAGTTTAAAAAGAGAATAGGTTCACCAATCGTGAGTCGCTTCTGCGCTTTGGTTTTGGAAGCCAGTCGTTCAGGCGGTCAAATTAAGAAGGTTTTCACGGGCACGTCAGGTTTCATGGAGGAGATGAAGGAGCTTGACGAGGAGACTGACGCGCAGATGAGGCCTTACATAATCATAATTTACGCGGCGTTTATGGTGTTTTTGTTTACTGCTGTTATTCTGGTGCAGTCTTTTTTTGCTCCGCTTGAGGGTTACCCGCAGGTGCTGAGCCAGTTTTCAATCGTGGGCGTTAACGCGTATAAGGATTTCTTCTACAAGAACATGTTGGTTTCGGCTGTGACTGGGGGTTTGATGGCTGGGAAGATTGGTGAGAGGCGTGTCATTGGCGGGTTGAAGCATGCTATAGTGTTGAGTGTAGTGGGGTACGTTGCGTTCTTTATGTTGATTCCTCCTAACTGGGTGATTTAGGTATGAAGCGGCTGTTGAGTAGTAGAAGAGGGCTTTCGCCCGTGTTGTCCACGGTACTCATGATACTGATTGTTATAATTGGCATGAGTGTGCTGTTTGGTTTCTTCGTTAGTTACGTGCATGACTTTCAGACTGGAAGCGGAAGCGCCGTGCTGGAGTCAATGGTTATAGAGGATGTCTGGGTCCAGCCGGATTCAAGTGCTCAAATCTGGGTTTATAACGTGGGAAAAATAGATTTCACGATAACTTCGGTTTACGTTAATGATCAGAGAGCTGGTTTCAGCCCTTCCAGTCTTGAGGTTGCCCCTGGGGAGCATGGAATGATAACGCTCAGTTCTGCATATAGCGGCTCTAACATCAAGATTGTTACGTTGAGGGGTTCAGCTTTTGAGGGGGTATGTTGATGACGGTGAAGCGTGATTTGCGGAGAACTTTGCGTAAGTTGGTTTGTTGTCGGAGGGGTACGGCTGAGATTGTTGGTTCGATTATGTTTTTGTTGATTATGATGTTTTTCTTCACGAATGTGTTTTTGTGGCATGACCGTGCGACTCGGGAGATGGATGGCGTGGTTTCGGATAAGATGAATTCGCCTGTGAGCATTCAAGTTGTCAACGAGAATGTTACAAAAACAGGTGGGGTTTTGCATTTGAATGTGACTAATAATGGTGGAGTAAGCGTCCAGTTATCTCGGCTTTGGATAATTAATAACGGCGGGGCTGAAAGCCACGATTGGGTTGATCGGACAGAGTGGGTTACTGCGGGCGCCACAGTCCTCATACCTATTGATAACAGTCACATCACTTTCGGAATGCAATATACTTTTAAGATTGTTACTACTCGGGGCAACATGGCGAGTTGCAGTTGTAAACCTTATGAATAGTGTGCTTAGTTGTTGGTTTTTTGTGGTGTGTAAGTTTAGAACTTAGTTATGTTTTGTGCTTACCTGCGTCGGCTGCGGTTGGTCAGGGGCGTTGATCACCCATTGTCCCTGTTTGAGCTGGGGCAGCAGCATGGTTTTGTCTTGTGCCATGTTTTTGAGGTAGTCTAGGTCGTCTTTGTCTGTTGTTCTTCCGATTATTTGCGTGGTTGTCTGCGAGAGGATTTTTCCGCCTAGCGCCGTCGGGTGTTTGGTTATGAGCATCATGGCTACGCCGTTTTTTGAGCCGTGGTACGCTATGGTTTCTAGGGTTTCGTTTTTGAGTGTGTCGGCGTCTTCGATTATTAGCAGCAGCTGCGGTATTGCTTTTTCTGTTCTTGCTTTCCACAATGCTGTTAAGTACTGTGTTAGGGTGTTGTGTTTTTCTTCAGGCGCTAAGCCTTCGGCGTTTAGGATGGTGGTTTGATTTGTTTTTATTGTTTTTGTGAGTTTGTTTTTTGCTTCTTTTGTGTTTTCTTCGGCGGTTAGGGTGATGGTTTGGGTGGGTTTTTTTGTGTTTTCGCTGAGCTTAGCGTATTCGCCGTGGGGGTCTATTATGGTTATGGCTTGGGGGGTTTTGTTGGTGATTTCTGTTGTGAGTGTGATTGCGGTGTGGGTTTTTCCTGTGTTTGTGGTGCCTGTTATGAGTGTGTGGGTTGTGGTGAGGGTTTCGGGGTTTAGGTAGTGGTTTAGTGGTTTTCTGTTTTCTTTTGTGGTTGTTGCTGTGGCTTCTTGGGTTCCGATGTGTATGGGGGTTGTGTATGGTTTGCCGTTTGTGTCTCGTGTGAATGTGTCTTCGAGGAATTCTTTGTAGGGTAGGTATACGCGGCTGCCTGGTTTAGGTGGCGTGAGTAGTTTTTGTATGGTGTGGTTTTGCTGTTGGAGGTTTGTGTAGCCTAGGATTTGGGCGGTGGCGATGAGGTGGCCGGCGGTTTTGCCGTTGTTTGTGCCTGCGACTTCTTCGTAGCTTTTGATTTCGGTGACTTCTGCGAGTATGGGGTTTGTTTCTTCGTGTGTTGGGTGGTCTATGAGGATGTAGTCTGTTTTTTCGACGGTGTTTTTGTTTTTTAGGGGGCTGATTAGGAAGTTGATTTGGGTTGTGCTTGTTTCGTTGGTTATGATGCCTATGTGTTCTTTTATGCGTATTTTTGCGGTGTCCATTCTTTGTTCCCTTGTGCGTTGTGATGTATAATTTGGCAAATGATTTTAACTTATTGGATTTTTGTGCTATAGTTTTCTTATAGAACTTTCTTCCATGGGTTTTTAAATAGTTCTTTGGGGGGTTTTGTTTCTGGGTATAAGACGCTATTTAGGCGTTTGATATTTGAGAGAAGGGAGAAGAAAAAGAAATTGAAAGCTATTACTAAACTTAGGCGTTCTATTAGAGCGATTTCACCTGTGATTTCGGTTTTGATGATGATTGCGATTGCGGTGGCGGCTTCACTTATCGCGTACGCTTGGGTTATGGGCTATATTGGAGGAACAACAACAACAGCGGGAAAAGCAATACAGTTACAAAGCATGGCGGAAAATGCTACCGACGGCACGCTTATACTTTATGTGCAGAACGTAGGTCAAGGTGCTGTGACTATTAGCAATGTGTACGTTGAAGATGTGTTGTATGCATTTACTCCTGATGAGACTTTTCCAGACAACAAGTTGCCTGAAGGCAAAACGGCTTCGCTGAATGTTGCTTTTGATGTTCCAACTAGCGGGACGGTTAAGGTGAAAGTGGTTACGACTGAAGGAACTTTCACTGAAGCTACGAATTATAAATTAAACGCTGGCGGCGGGGGGCTTCCTGCGGCTTACACGTTGACTGTGACTGCGCCTTCTGGCGGAGGAAGTGTAACCAAGGACCCTGACCAAACTTCTTACGCTGACGGCACCATTGTTACGCTGGAGGCGGTTCCAACTGCTGGCTGGACGTTCTATGAATGGGGCGGCGATTTATCAGGCTCTGTCAATCCAACTACAATTACGATGGACGGTAACAAGGCTGTTACGGCCACTTTCACTCAGGACGAGTATACGCTGACTATTAATTACGCGGGGTCTGGCAGTGGAACAGTGAACAAAGCTCCTGACCAAGCAACATACACTTACGGTACTGTAGTTCAGTTGACTGCTGTTCCTAACGGTGATTCTGATTTTGCTGGTTGGAGCGGTGGCTTAGTTGGCAACCCGACAAGCATCACTCTTGACGGTTCTAAGACTGTCACGGCTACTTTCAATCTGAAGGGCGTTACTTTGACTGTGACTACTGATGGTACTGGTTCTGGCGTTGTGAATCGTGATGACAATGGTCCTTATGAGTGGGGCGACGTAGTTCAGTTGACTCCTGTCGCTGATGTGGACTCTGACTTTGCTGGGTGGACTGGTGATGGAACTGGAAGTCCAGTGCGTACAGTCACCTTGGATGGCGATAAGGCGGTTACGGCTACTTTCAACCTAAAACTGATTCAGTTGGATGTTGCCGTTGCTGGGACAGGTTCTGGTACGGTGAATGGCTCCACTTCGATATCTACGTCGTATCCTTACGGCGAGACTATTGCTTTAGATCCCAATGCAAATGGTGGCTCAACATTCGCTGGCTGGAGTGGTAACGGCACCTCAGGCACTGCTGATCCACTGACTTTCGTTTTGACTGGCGACACATCGGTAACTGCAACTTTCAACGCTATCTTGCCCGACTACGTGGATACGGATAACGCGGTTCATGATACAAACGTGGGCAGCCACAGTAGCTTCGCAAACATGAAGAATGTTGGATCCTATGATACTTTGACTGAAGGGAATGCAGGCGGTGCTGAGAGTTGGATCAGCCCAACTGGTGATAGTTGGACTGGTTGGTATAATGCATGGCGCGCTTATGATGACAACACGGGAACATCTGCAGGTTATGATGTTAATGACTACTCATGGAGTCCGTGGCTCGAACTTAGCTATGCTTCAACAACTGGAACGAAGATTAGGTACTTTGTTGGACGAGAAGATTATCATATCGATGATATGCAGATAGAGGTATACAATACTGCAACCTCTTCGTGGCAAAACGTGTATTCTGGTGCTCCGACTGTAGATCAGTGGGTCGAAGTCACCTTTACTAGCAGAACAACTAATGAAATACGGTTTAGGTTCCATAATAACAATAATCATAGAAGGAATGCTTACGTCTTTGAAGTCGATGTTCTCTCTGTTTCACCTAACTATCGGCTTGACTTGGAGGTTCAATTCTCAGGCGTGACAGAGTACGCATCGTACAACCAACTGCAGATACAGACGGGCACATTCAGCGGCAGCGAAAACATCATAGTTCAATACTGGACAGGTTCAGCATGGGCAAACCTTGGCACAACAGGAATACTAACTGCAAACTCTCTAAACGCATTCACCGTAAGCTTAACTGGACCAACCCTAGAGTTGCGGTTCATTGACGGAACCCAGACAGGCGACACAACGCAGAGCACTTGGCAGATAGATTACGTAAGACTAGCTGCGGTCTAAACCAACTTCCTTTTTTTGTTTGTTTTTCGGATGAAGACAGCATACTTTTCCCACAACCATCTTCCTTAAATCAAGCGTTAGACAGCGTTTTTTCCCTTCATACCGCAAGAAATATCAAAACACAGCGTATAGAGGGGTAGCAGAGATAGCAAAGGATAATATATATACTATCATCGCTTGTGCAATACCAATATCTGCGTGCGCGCTATATCTCAACCTCAACGCGCAAATTCGCAGAATACTTTCTGCAAAAATTATAAAACAGTCACAAAAAAAGAAACAGCCTAAATCACCCACTGGATTCCGCAACAGCCCCCTGTCATATTTGGAGCCTAATAGTCAATCTATGCAGAAAAATAGGGGGGGGTCTATCGCTATTGGCTGTTTTCTCAACCAATAGCATGTTGAAAACACGAACCTATTTGGAGCCTATTAGAGATTCTATGCAGAAACCTATAGGGGGTCTACCCGCAGCGTTTTTCGCAGAACTATATAAAGCAAGTATATAAAAGGGGGCTATAGTCTTTTCCACGCGCTAGACCACAAGCTAAACAACCCGCAAACTCTGAAGCAAATACAGATTCTCAATTCATAACTTACTTATCACACCACAACGGAAACCTTCAAACACCCAAACGAGGCACAAAAATGCTAACCAAATGCAAAGAATGCGGAGTAATGTTCAAAACAGACAACCCCCAAAGAACAACATGCTACACCTGCACAGCACTCCAATTCACAGTACAACTCCCAGAAGCCATAGAACTCCCAGAGAACAAAAAAACTAAAAAACGCTAAGTGCTCGTAACATAGCGGCTAAGGACATGCTGCCCCTCCATTCTAGAGCATATACTACCCTGGTGGTCGCCGCTTCGAAATAAACCCAAATCTCAGATAAACAAAAACATAAGCAATCAAAACAGTTGCCAATAGAGCACCAAATAATATAGATATGAAATAAGCCTCTGTTCCAACCAATGGCACAGTAACCGTAAAACTTCGCGGCAAGCTCCAATCACCATAACCAGTACTATTAAATTCCCTCACCCTCCACGTGTGAACGCCAGAATCAAAATACGCAGAATAAGAAGTAGAATACACAATCTCAATTCGCGATGAACCATTAATCTCAATTTCATACCCAGTAGCCCAAACAGAACCAACCCACGAAAACGTCACATTGTTGCTTGAAACAAATTCCCCATCCACCGGACCACTCAAAGTTGGCGGCAAAGGAGGAGAACCCTCGCTCCAGAGCCACGTAATCAACGAATCCTGAATAACTATAAAAGTTACATTATTACCCGAACCACTAGAAGGAACTGAACCATTCCCCGTCCAACCAGTACAAACCCAAATAGTTCCATTCTCACTCACAGGACTCAAAACACTGCAAACAACAGACTCCCCATCACTATATGCATGATCCCCAACAGACGGATCTGGACTGCCATAGGCAGAAACCACGGTCAACTTGCGCTCAACCTGAACAATCTTCCAAACCCAAGTAATACTCGAATCCTCAGAAATAGAAAACGTCGTGCTCAAGCCACCCCCACTAGATGGAACAGAACCAGTTCCAGTCCACCCTATGCAAGCCCAAACTTTGCCGCCCACATTAACAGGGCTACTAACGCTGCAAGTGACATAAGAACCTGAACTATAGCTATACCTCCCAACATCAGGGTTCGGATTACCATAAGCAGAAATAACCCTCAACGAAAATGTACCTTGAACAAAAGTAGCGCTCACGCTCTTGTTCCCACTCATCGTAATAGAGCCCGAAGTACCACCGCCAGACAAGTCTCCACTCCACCCGCTAAACACCCAGCCAGGAGCAGCAACCGGAGTCAACGTAACAACTGTACCATAAACGTATGTTACTTGGTTAGGCGTCTTAGTAACAGAGCCATCTCCAACAATGTTCACCGTTAGCGTATACTCGTTCTGCATGAAGGAGACAGTAACAGCCATATTGCCAGTAATAATAACCACCCACGTGCCCCCACCTCCAGCAGCACCATCGCCGCTCCAGCCTGCAAAAGAGTATCCAGAAGCGGGGCTGGCAGTCAACATCACCACATCGCCATAGTAGTAAGGTGCACTCTTGTTAGCTGTCACAGTACCCCCAGCAGGCGGAGCAACATTAACCGTCAAAGAATACCCCGTCTGAACAAAAATCGCCGTAACACTCTTATTCCCATCCATAATTACAGACCCTGGAACGCCGCTACCCGACAGGTCTCCGCTCCACCCGCTAAATACCCATCCTGAAGAAGCAACAGGAGTCAAAGTAACCACAGTACCACTTAGATAAGTTCCGCCTGACGGATTTACCGTGACAGAGCCACCTTCAGGCGGATTAACACTCACATTTAAAGTGTATACGTTCTGAGTGAAATTAGCCGTAATAGACTTGTTGGCATTCATAGTTACCGATTCTGGAACGCCGCTTCCAGACAGGTCTCCGCTCCACCCGCTAAACGTCCAGCCAAGAGAGGCAACCGGCGTTAACGTAACTACTGTACCGTAAGTGTATGTCGACTGGTCCGGGCTCTTAGTAATAAAGCCACTTCCAATCGTATTCAAAGTCAATATGTACTGATTCTGGGTGAAAGACGCAACCACAGCCATATTACGCGTGACAGTAACGATGCGCGTGGTGTTTGATCCAACTCCGTCGCCGCTCCACCCAGTGAAAGAGTATCCCAACGTGGGGTTGGCAGTTAAAGCAACGATGTCGCCATAGTGGTAAGGTGCACTCTTATTGCTCGATACTGAACCGCCAGCAGGGGGGCTAATAGTAACAGTCAAAGAATATTCAATCTGAATAAAGGTTGCAGTAACAACCTTATGCCCATTAATTGTAACAGAGCCGGGGACGCCGCTGCCAGACAAATCGCCGCTCCAACTACTAAAAATCCAGCCAGTAGCAGGAACAGGAGTCAAAGTAACCACTGTACCGTAGGTATACGTCGACTGGTTAGGAACCTTGGTGACAGAACCATTGCCCACAATGTTCAGCGTCAATGTGTACTGGTTCTGAGTGAAGGTTGCAGTAACAGTCTTGTTTCCATCCATAGTTATAGCTGCTGGGTTGGCACTACCCGATAAGTCTCCGCTCCAACCAGAGAAGGACCAACCAACAGCAGGCTGAGGAGTTAATGTAACTACAGTGCCATAATCATACGTCGCCTGGTCAGGAGACTTGGTGACAGACCCATTGCCTACAACATTCACTGTCAGCGAGTACTGGACAGGCGAAGACACCCAGTTCCAAGTGATGGTTGAATTCTGGGTTATGGAGAAAGTTGTGGTTACTCCGCTGCCGCTAACTACAGAACCCGTTCCAGTCCAGCCGGTGCAAGTCCAAACTGTGCTGCCTTCAATGACTGGACTAGTAACGTCGCAAGTGACTGATGCGCCAGAATCATAGAGGTGGACGCCAACAGCAGGGCTTGGACTGCCGTGAGCAGAAGCCACTGTCAGCGAGTACTGGACAGGCGGGTTCTCAGTGAAAGTGGCGGTAACAGTCTTGTCCCCATCCATCGTTATACTCTCTGGATCAGCACTTCCAGACAAGTCCCCACTCCAACCAGCAAAACTCCAGCCTAAAGCAGGTTCAGGATCCAAAGAAACGACAGTGCCATGAGCATACGTTGCCTGGTCTGGGTTCTTACTCACGGAACCGCTACCAACAATGTTAACCGTCAACGTGTACTCCTTCAGGTTGAAAGTGGCTACAACCGTCTTTGCGTCATCCATAGTTATGTCCTTGCTGAGCTCCGTTCCCGTAAGATCTCCGCTCCAACCTGCAAACTCAGAATCGCCATCGGGAACCGCGGTTAAAGTAACCACGGTACCATAAGTATACGTTTCTTGGTCAGGATCTTTTGTAACCATTCCGTTACCTGATCCGTCATAGCTTATTGTCAATGTATATTCGTCTTGAGTGAAAGTTACAGTAACGGTCTTGTTGGCATCCATAGTAACCGATTCGGGGTTATCGCTGCCAGATAGGTCTCCGCTCCAACCAGTGAAGCTCCAACCATCAGCAGGGTTTGCTGTTAACTGAACCACATCATTGAGGCTGTAGGTTCCGCCAGGAGGGTCCAAGGTTACATCACCATTACCCACTTTAATTATAGTCAAAGTGTACACATCCTCTGCGGAGACTCTGACTACTTGTAGAAAGCTTGTGAACAAAAACAAAAGCAAAATGCAAACTAAGATGCGCTTAGGATGCCTACCCAATATCCCCTTTCTCCGTCTCTCCCGTTAATTATCATATCCTTTGCAGTTAATAGCATTACGCTAATCGCAAATATCTCGATTTTGATTGACTCGCGACTCTATAAATTGATATTAACACTAATTCTATTATTCACTAAAGTTTCAGTTATCCTAAAAACCTTTGGTTTCCAGCAGTCTCAAACAAAAATACTGACTGACTCTGTCTTTTACTGGCTCAGAATAACTTCCATCATTTTTATAGCCACTGTTACGAAAAAAAGCATTCCAACAACTGCTGCAACTCGACTTAACCTTTTCTTATTGATTAATACTCTGACTTTACTATGATATGACGAAACCAATAATGAAGTAAACAAGAGCAACAGGGCTACCACACCAAAAAAGATACTTAAATCTGAAAGGCTAAGAGGGGATATCATTTTTCTGTCTGTTCCTCATCATTTATCACACGATATTCAATAATCACGTCTTTACCATTTCCGCTAGTTTGCTCATTTTCGATTAAAATTAATTTGTTTGTCGTTTTCGCCAAGATACATGCAATAGCGCTGCCGAGCAACGAGTTCAACATCGAGTATTCACGTAACGACTTTTCAGCGTCTACGTCTGAAGTAGCAAATACAGAATCATGCATTTTAACGCGGATTTTCTCGCCCTTAACTTCAATTTCGAATTCTCCAGCCATTTCCAAGTCTTCGACAAATAATTTTGGCATGTTCTGCCTCAGATACTCCAGATCCACCTTGCTAAGGTCTTTCCCAAGAGTTGCTTCAAAGAGGCTTGATAGCTCAGCGCCTATAGGAGCGAACAATACCCCTGCAGGTTTTTCCATTAAGAAACTTTGCTCGTTTTCCTGAGTTTGTTGTAATATTGGGAGCTGCCCACTTTTCTGTTCAGATATGAAAGCCTTGCAAACTTTAGGATCGCTGAAGTATTTGGGGGGTAGATAAACAGTCTTCCCCTCGTATTGAAGCTCCTTGAAAATATGTTCCAGCGTTGCCTGCTGTGAAGACACAGCAGTTTTCAACAAAATCTTCTTGACATATTCATCTGAACGAACAAAAGTAAATGTCACCCCAAAGAAAAGAAGCCCTAAACCTATCAAAGCAAGTACTGACGAAGTGTAAACTACTGCGATAAACAGTGCTATGGCTCCAAGCAAGATTAAAATCGAGGAAAGTAGCCTTGGAGGAATTACACTGACGCGTTTTGGCGGAAGTTCACTCCCTCTTGAGTTAGCATTAGCAAGTTGTAGCGGAACAGGTTGCTGATTTCGCAAAGAATTCGCAGCTCCTTGCAGGCCGCAATTAGTGCGAAATTGATCTCGCTTCATACTTCTCTATCATGTATTCTTGTTTAAAAGCTATATTCTTTTCCTGTTAATTTAAACGTTGTATCCCAAATATTTTCCGAATGCGCGAAAACAGCTTGCAAAAATAAAAGAATTCCAAACCACTGCTCTCTCCAAGAAAAACTTTGCGGAAAATAGACTGTGTGTTGCTTTTGTGAACTCCAAGAGGGGCAAATAGCTTAAGAAATAGCATTGTACAGTATTTCTATTCTAGAACATTATTCCATACGTTCTTAAATACCCCATCAACATGCGATATTCTACAGAGAACTAACCACTATTCTAGAGTTTGATACGTTCGAGAGGGGAGAAGCAAAAGAATGAAAGCCAAAGCCAAAATCATGCACTCCAAAAAAGGAATCTCAAAAGTAATCTCCGTCCTACTAATGATCGCCGTCGCCATAGCAGCCGGACTAATCGCCTACTTCTGGCTCATGGGCTACATAGGCAACACAACCGTAAACGTGCAAAAAGCAATCCAAATACAAAGCATCGCCGCAGAAAACGGCAGCTTAGCCGTCTACGTACAAAACGTCGGCATAGGCACCGTACGATTTGACCCGGACGCCTGCGTGTACGTTGACGACGTACTAAAAACCTGCACTGTTGACGGCTCCCCAAACGTTGTAACGGCAGTTGAAGGTCAAACCGTGAAGATACTAGTAAATTACGCCGTTACGCTCAACGTGCGGATAAAGGTTAAAGTAGTCACACTCGAAGGAGTTTTCTCAGAAATGACCGCCAGCATAAGCGGAACCCCAACTTTCGAGATCGAAGCTTCCGCAGGACCCCACGGACAAATCACACCCTCCGGAACAATACCCGTCACCGAAGGCAACAGCCAAACATTCACCATAACACCCAACACAGGCTACCACATCGACGACGTCATCGTTGACGGCACCTCAAAAGGCCCAATGCTCTCATACACATTCACCAACGTCATCACAGACCACACAATCCACGCAACCTTCAAAGAAAACGCCGTCATCACACACGTTATCACTGCCACCGCTGGCGACAACGGCGCTATTAACCCTTCAGGAGCAGTAACGGTAAACGATGGTTCCAGCCAAACTTTCAATTTCCTGCCTAACGTCGACTACCACGTTACCGATGTAGTAGTTGACGGAGCTTCTAAAGGCCCCCAGTTATCATACACGTTTTATAGCGTCACTGATGACCACACCATCCACGTCACTTTCGCAGCCAACGCCCCAGAAACACACGTTATCACCGCCACCGCTGGCGACAACGGTCAAATCACCCCCTCAGGAACCGTAACCGTCAATGACGGCGCAACTCAAACCTTCACATTCTCGCCCGACACCGGCTACCACGTTCTGGAAGTTACAGTCGACAGCACCCCCTTAGGTCCCATGCCATCGTACACGTTTTATAGCGTCACCGCAGACCACACAATCCACGTAACATTTGAGGCCGACGCCATTATTACACATACTATCACCGCTACCGCTGGCGATAACGGCCAAATCAGTCCTTTAGGAGCAGTGGTTGTTGATGATGGTTCTAGTCAATCTTTCACCTTTCTGCCTGACGTTGACTACCACGTTGCTGACGTTGTGGTTGATGGTGCTTCTCAAGGCCCGTTGCCGTCGTACACGTTTGTCAGCGTCACCGCAGACCACACGATTCACGTCACCTTTGAGGCCGATGCTCCCGAAACGCATGTTATCACCGCTACTGCTGGCGATAACGGCGCTATTAGTCCTTCAGGAGCAGTAGTTGTTGAGGATGGCGATAGCCAAACTTTCACATTCTTGCCTGACGTTGACTACCACGTTGCCGATGTTTTAGTCGATGGTACTCCTCAGGGTGCGATGTTGTCGTACACGTTTGTCAGCGTCACCGCAGACCACACAATCCACGTTACCTTTGAGGAGAATGCTGTTGTTACGCGTACTATTACGGCTACTGCTGGTGATAATGGCCAGATTGACCCGTCTGGGGAAGTGATTGTTAATGATGGTGCAACTCAATCTTTCACTTTTCTGCCTGACACTGGCTATCATGTTGATGAAGTTGTGGTTGACGGCAATCCCTTAGGTCCCATGTTGTCGTACACATTTTTCAGCGTCACCACGGACCACACCATCCACGTCACTTTTGAAGCCAACGCCCCTGAAACACACGTTATTACGGCTACTGCTGGTGATAATGGCCAGATTGACCCGTCTGGGGAAGTGATTGTTAATGATGGTGCAACTCAATCTTTCACTTTTCTGCCTGACACTGGCTATCATGTTGATGAAGTTGTGGTTGACGGCAATCCCTTAGGTCCCATGTTGTCGTACACATTTTTCAGCGTCACCACGGACCACACCATCTCCGTGATGTTTGCGGCCAACACTCCTGTAACGCATACCATTACAGCTACCGCTGGTGCTTACGGCCAGATTGACCCGTCTGGGGAAGTGATTGTTAATGATGGTGCAACTCAAACCTTCACGTTCTCGCCCGACACCGGATACCACGTTGCCAACGTTTTTGTTGACGATGCACCGTTAGGTCCGATGCTGTCGTACACGTTTGTCAGCGTCACTACAGACCACACAATCTCCGTCATGTTTGAAGTCGATGCCCCTGTTACACATGTTATTACGGCGACTGCTGGCGATAACGGCGCTATCAGCCCATCCGGGGCAGTGATTGTTGAGGACGGTGCTAGTCAGTCTTTCAGTTTTCTGCCTGACGTTGGCTATCATGTTTCTTCGGTGGTTGTGGATGGCACGCCGTTGACGGCTCCGTTGCCGCCTTCATACACCTTCACCAACGTCATCACCGACCACACAATCCACGTTACCTTTGAGGAGAATGCTGTTGTTACGCATACTATTACTGCGAGCGCTGGCGATAACGGCGCTATTAACCCCTCAGGAACAGTAACCGTTAATGATGGTGCTAGTCAAACTTTCACGTTCCAGCCTAACACTGGTTACCACGTTGCTGAGGTTGTGGTTGACAGCGCTTCTCAAGGTCCATTGTCATCGTACACGTTTGTCAGCGTTACTACGGACCATACGATTCACGTTACATTTGAGGTTGACGCCCCCGAGACGCATACTATCACTGCCAGCGCTGGTGAAAATGGCCAGATTAGCCCGTCTGGGGATGTGATTGTTAATGATGGTGCTAGTCAAACTTTCACGTTCCAGCCTAACACTGGTTACCACGTTGCTGAGGTTGTGGTTGACAGCGCTTCTCAAGGCCCGTTGCCGTCGTACACGTTTGTAAGCGTCACCACCGATCACACCATCCACGTGATATTTGAGGCTGACGCCCCTGAGACGCATACTATTACGGCGACTGCTGGCACTAACGGCGGCATTAGCCCTTCAGGAGCAGTGGTCGTTGAGGATGGCGATAGCCAAACTTTCACGTTCCAGCCTAACACTGGTTACCACGTTTTGAGCGTTTCGGTTGACAGCACTCCATTGGGTCCCATGTTGTCTTACACGTTCGTCAGCGTTACTACGGACCATACGATTCACGTTACATTTGAGGTTGACGCCCCTGTTACACATGTTATTACTGCGAGTGCTGGCGATAACGGTGCTATTAGTCCTTCAGGAGAAGTAGTTGTTGAGGATGGTGCTAGTCAGTCTTTCACGTTTTCGCCTGCCACTGGCTATCATATTTCTTCGGTGGTTGTGGATGGCACGCCGTTGACGGCTCCGCTGCCGCTTTCATACACCTTCACCAACGTCATCACCGACCACACAATCCACGTTACCTTTGCGTCAGGAACAATATCCGTGACTTTTGCTGTCGAACCATCGGGGACCGGTTCAACAAGTCCATCTGGTACCCAATCGTACACTGGAGGGCAAGTTGTTCCAATTTCCGCTACTGACACTAATCCAAACGATGGTTACGTGTTCAGTTATTGGAGCGCAACGGGAGCCATAACCATAGCAAATCCATATGACGCATCTACAACCGCAACGATAAACGGTGATGGCACAATCATCGCCCACTTCAGAATGCCCACGTCAATGGCATGGTACACAACTCCGCCAGATTTGACACTCGGAGAATCAGAAGAGATCACAGGCGTTCTTTACAATTCTCAATGGCCATGGTGGCTTTGGAGCGGGTTAAACGGAAGGCAGGTCACTCTTGTCTACACAGCCCCTAATAGCACCCAGTTCTCAGTGAGCCTTACCACGGCAAACGGACCTAGCTGGTTGCCAATCTGGCCAGGCATATTCGAATACTCGTTTACACCCGACGCTATTGGAGCTTGGAGCGTATACGCTAGATTTGATGGTGATTCAACTTACGGCGCATCCAGAACCGACACAGTATCCTTCACGGTGAGCGCTCCATAAACTTCCAAATTTAATCAACAGACTCTTACCTAAGCCAGCGCGCGAGACCAAACAGCTATTAACTATTTCGTGTTCATGCGCGAAACTTTATTTCTAATAAAGACATAAACTACTTCTAACAGTTCAGGATGTGAAACCGCTTTGACTAACAACCGATTGAACACGAACTTCGCGGGTTTAAAACTTAAAAACCCCATAGTCTTGGCTTCTGGAGTACTGGGCTACTCCGCTGAATCACTGGAAAGCATTGTTGAAGGCGGTGCAGGAGCCGTAGTTACAAAATCTATCGGGCAAACTGCGCGAATGGGCTACGCTAACCCGACTGTAGTTCAAACAAAAGGCGGAATCATAAATGCCATGGGGCTTCCAAACCCAGGCATAGACGCGTACGTTCAGGAAATCCACCGCGCAAAATCCATTCTGCCAGTACCATTAATCGTAAGCATCTATGGCTACTCAGCTGAAGAATACGCTGCAACCGCGCAGAAAGCAGCAGGAGCTGGTGCAGACGCCATAGAACTCAACGTTTCATGCCCGCACGTGAAAGAAACAGGCTCAGAAATCAGCCAAAACCCTGCAGTGCTAGCGGAAGTCATCCGAAAAGTCAAAACTGCAATAAAAAAGCCGCTTATTGTGAAGCTGTCTCCAAACGTCACTGATATCACCGAAACTGCTGAGGTTGCTGCGAAGGCAGGTGCAGATGCCATAACCGCCATAAACACGGTGAAAGCCATGGCAATAGACGCCGAAACTGCACTTCCTATTCTAAGCAACACGCGTGGTGGGCTCTCAGGACCAGCCATAAAGCCCATAGCCTTACGCTGCGTTTACGACATCTACGAACGCGTAAAAGTGCCCATAATGGGTTGCGGCGGCGTAACCACATGGCAAGACGCAGTAGAATTTTTACTTGCAGGCGCATCCGCCGTGCAAATAGGCACTGCAATAGCCGAAAAAGGCACAGGCATATTCCAATCCGTGAACCGCGGCTTAACCGCGTACTTGAAAAAGAAAGGATTTAGGAGCGTGAACGAGATTGTCGGCTTATCACACCGCAACTAACACCCTGCGAACCACCCGCATCCTCAGTGTAACAACGGAAAGTCCAACCGTGAAAACCTTCAACATAAAAGACAAACTCTGCGCAAAAGCAGAACCAGGACAATTCCTCATGCTCTGGATACCGCGCGTGGACGAGATTCCGCTGAGCATACTAGACGCTGCAGATGGCACCGTATCCGTAGCCGTAAAAGCAGTCGGCGAAGCAACACAAGCACTGCACAACTTAAAACGTGGAGACATAATCGGTGTACGCGGGCCATTCGGAAACCACTTCACCCCCAACCACGGCAAAATCCTCATGGTTGCCGGCGGAACAGGCACCGCACCTCTGCTGTTCCTAGCCAAACGCTTAGCCCCAAAAGCCAAAAGCTTAACTTTCATCACAGGCGCCAAAACAAAAAACGAACTCTTACTCCTAAACCAACTCAACGCCGCGTGCACTCCGCAAAACGTAACCACCGCCACAGAAGACGGCAGCCACGGTCTAAAGTGCATAGCAACCAAACCAGTAGAACGCCTTCTTGCTACAGCAAAGTTCGACATGATTTACACTTGCGGACCCGAACTTATGATGCGCAAAGTCTTTGAACTGGCAGAGCAGCGCGGCATCCCAGTGGAAGCCAGCTTAGAGCGGCTGATGCGGTGCAGCATAGGATTATGCGGAAGCTGCGTAATAGGCAAATACCGCGTCTGCCGCGACGGACCAGTGTTCAACTCTGCGCAACTACGTGAAGTCAAAGCTGAACTGGGCGTTTCCAAACTGGGGTTTGACGGCAACAGAATCCCACTCTAACCGTAGCACGCCAGCGAAACCTCAATATACACGAGAAAGCCCTTTTTTTACGCAGGTTACCAATCAATGTCTCCTCCTTCTGAGATAGAAGCGACAGTCCGTAAGGCAGTCGCACGCTATAACCGTTTCAGGAGTCCTGAAGCTATAGCCAAGCTTGTCCGCGTATCGCCAGAAACCGTTACCATTGCGTTTTCAGGTGCCTTCTGCGCTAGCTGTGGCGTGCTAGGCTACATTGAAGGCTTCGTTCATGATTTCAAAACGCTAACCAGCAACGTAGAATTGAAAATTGGCAAAACACGGCAGCTCAACCCTAGAAGTCTTGAAGTGGATTACAAAGTTATTCAGAAACCTTGAACGGGTTTTCACATGTGCTATGATGCTGTTGCCACTACCGTGTATGTGTCGCCGTCGTCGGGGTAGTTGACGAAGCCGTCGCCGTTTGTGTCTTCCCATTTTCCGATGACCCAGCTAACCTTGTATGCGTCGAGGTTGTGGTAGATGTTGGAGTCGAAGAATTTGCCTGCGGCGTAGGTGCCTTTCCAGCCGAAGCCGTAGCAGAGAAGTATGTGCCTGCCGTCAGCGTCTTGGTATGTTTCGATGAGGAACATGTCCATGTTGTTGTTTATCACGGATGCTGGCAGGTTAGCGCCTGTTATGCTTGTGCCGTTTCCGTGTTGGAAGTAGAACGTTCCAGCATCAGCGTAGAATTTCAGGGGAGCCCTGTCGCCAGTAGGTGTTGCGTCGCTTTCAGCGTATTTGACGATTGGGTTGACTACTGGACCGCCGAAGCTGACTATGCTGTCCATAGGCTGTCCCACGGCTGTGCCTGTTGTTTGGTCTACAAAGTTGCTGTTGGTATCTAAGCCTTCTGTGAAGTTTTGCAGTTTTGAGGCTACGGCCATTGACGCTAACCAGTCGCTCACCATTGCGGGGCTGCAACCTAGCGGCTTGGTAGCTGCTTCTGACGGATAGGTCATTCTGACGTGGCTGGCAGAGTAATGCAAGTCAAAAGCTGAAATTATGGGGCTGATTTGGGTTACGACTGCTACGTCTTCTGGTTCTGTTCCATAAGCGAATGTATACAATGAGGTTCGCATGCCTGCAGGCGTGATCTTTGCGAGTTCATGACTATCAAATTCGGCGACTATGTAGTTGCCTTCTGCGTCAATGGTTATGCCGTCAGGGCCAGCTTCTGATCCGTAGGCGTATATTACGGTTTTGGCGCCTGCAGGTGTGACTTTGTTTATTTTATTGCCATTGTATTCTGTGACTATGTAGTTGCCTTCTGCGTCGATTGTTATGCCGTCAGGCCATGCGTTTGTGTTGAAGTAGCAAATTGTGGATAAGACTCCTTCTGGAGTAACTTTAGCTAATATGTCAACATCGGCTAAAGCGACGATATAGTTGCCCTCTGAGTCAATAGCTACACCCGCAGGGTAAGAGCCGGGTGAGAAACTGTAAATTTCGGTTCGAACTCCACTGGGGGTTATTTTTGAGAGCTTGTCAGACTCTGACTCTGTGACTATGTAATTGCCTTGGCTGTCAATGGCTAGACCGTCTGGTCCACTGCCGTCTTCAAACCTGTAAATTGCAGTTCTTACTCCCGTGGGGCTGATTTTAGATAACATGTCAGCGTCGTATTCGGTGATTATGTAGTTGCCTGATGAATCGATTTCTATCTCGCAAGACGTTGACCATCTTGGGAATTGATATATTACGGTTCTGACGCCGCTTGAGCTAATTTTGCAGAGGTTGCCTGCGCCCCACTCGGTTACGATGTATTCTCCTATGTTTGGTCGAGCGTAAACGCTGAGGATTGATCCAAAAGCTACTATCATTGATGATAAGAGAATAGCAACTACCAGCACGACTGAGCATGCTCTACTAAAAGGATAATTACCCATTCCTTTCCCCAGCTTAACTTTCCACAGTCTCACTATTTAAAATTTGAGCATGTGTGCCTTTCTTGCATGTCTATCGCAAAAACTGCGAAATTGACTGACAATTTGAATGGTGTCTTAGTTCGCAATTCAGGTAATGCTTTTGGGCGGGTTTGAGATTAAAAAAATGGGTGGAATTTGAACAATCTCTGAGTAGCCGTTATTAGCGGCAGGAGTATCATAGATTGTTGTAGTTGTCCAACTCCGTTGCCAAATCGAGAATAGAGGCTCTTGTTCCATAACTGAACTGGTATGAAACCAAGTACGTCAGTTGTGCAGCAGTGTAGGGGTAGTTGGCTCCGAAAGTTGCTGTATTCAATAATGCCGCTGTTGCGGCACGGGCTAAGATTTGTTTTGCTCCATCTAACCCGCGTCCTCCTTTGAACCGTAAGGCTTGGAGCAGTGTTCCACTTGGGGCGTCGTCACCAAATACCGTATTCAATGTTTGTGAAGTAGAGTAGCCTGTTTGAGCCCAAGCTGCAATGTGGTTCTTCCAGTATCCAGGAGTAAACCCTTCGCCGTCAACGGCGTAAATGGCTACTGGTAGATGACAGTAATTGTTTGTGTATCCGTCAATCCAGTCAATTATTTGGAAAGTTATGGCTTCTCCTGTGCCCATGTAGGGTATTGTGTAGGTGTGTCCTGTGTCGCCGTTGCTGAATGGCCCCCAGTTCACGTCTGCCCCGTTTATCTGCAGGAAGGCGTGGCCCTCAGGTGCAGGGAAATGATTAGCCCAATCCCAATAGTTGCTAGCATCTGTTGTGTAGTACATTGCGTCTGCCGCCAGACTCCCAGCTTGATTGTACAAGAAGATTTCTGATGCTTCGATGCGATACAACTTTCCTGATTCCAGAACCGGCGAAGTTACAGGTGCTCCTGTGGCGCTATATACCCATTCGCTCCAAATTGGTGTTTCTTCAGCTTTCACAACGCTCATGGGCGCTAACATAAGAACAGTTGCCAATACTATTGCCGCTATCAGAGTGGTTTTTAGCTTCTCCATTTCGTATCTCCCAGTAGAAGATTTATCTCGGACTATTTAAGATGATATTTCGGAGGCATATAGTACATAGTTATAGAACAATTCTCTATAGACACCTGGCCTTAAAATAGTACTTTAAGCTTTTCCGTGTATGTTTGCCTCTACAATTCCTCTTCTGGGAAACCTATTTTCCGCAAGTAGTCCCGTGCGTACGTTGGGTCATGAGCCAGTTCTTTGCTCCGCAGGATTCGCCTGTCAAGCCTGTCCAACGCCACCCGAAAAGCTGGTTCTGCACCCCACCCTTCGCTTGAACTGTAAAACGCGCCTTTTGCTGTTCGCAGTTGCAGGCGGCAGTGGATAAGCGGTACGCCTTTGCGGCTTGCACCGTGCGTTTTCATGTACGCGAAGAGTGTTCCAGTTTTGAAGACGGTTTCGTATTTGCGGGCGAAAGTGTCAAACTCTTCTGTTATGAAGCTTTGCTCGTCGGGGTTTATTTTGATGTCTTTTACTGCCAACTGGATTGCGAATTTTCTCTCGGAAATTTCCATTTGTGCTATTGGCTCAAGAAAATCCAGCTTTGTCACTATGCCCAGTAGTTTGCCTTGTGCGAGAACGGGCAGGCAGGAGATGTCATGCTTATGCATTTTCTCCTCTGCTTCTTTCAAACTGGTTTCAGCTTGAACGGTGATTGCTGGCTTGTTCATTATTCCTTTCGCAGGAATGCTTAATGTGGGAATTTTTTCTCCAACAATTTCGCCTAAAGTTTGGCGGCGACGCGGCTGAAAAACATGTGTGACCACATCCTGTATACTTATCATGCCCACAAGTTTTCCCGAGTCCATCACTGGCACGTGGGAGATGCCCTGTTCTCTGAAAAGGCTTAATACGGCGCCCACTGACCTGTTGACTTCAATGGTATGTGGCGCTTTCGTCATTATCTCTTTCACTTTAGTGCTGCCCCATTGCCGGGTCACGGCTCTGTGAATGATGTTTTCGTCGGTGATGAACCCTAAAAGTTTTCCCTTCTCAAAAACTGGAAGCTGCCTTACCCCGCTTTCAATCATCAACTTGGCTGCTCTGCTGAGGGACACGCTTGGATCAACTTTAGGCGCAGGACGCATTAAGGTTTTAACTTTTGTTGACGCAAGGTCAAGTCCTGACCTTATTATCCACCGTCTCGTGATTACCCCCGCGTATTTGCCCTTATTATCCAAGACTGCTAGAACAGGTGGCATCTCTCTCTTGAACAAGGCTAAGCTTTTAGACAGTGCATCGTTCTCGTGAACGGTTGAAAAGCTTTTTGAAAAGACATCTCTAACTAAAATTGAACTTGGCATAACGTTTCCTCAATCTTGTAAATGGGTTAAGGTGGAATTTAAACGTTGCAAAATCTACCATTTGTGAAATTAGAAAGAAAAGAATAGCTAAAACAGCATGGCGCTGTTCAGGTTTTCAGCTGGCTTTTAGAGCATTGCTTCTTGTAATATTCGTTTCAGGATGGATGCGCCATGTTTCGCTTTCAGCTTTTTCTCGCCTATCCTTTGACGATACGTTATGGGTACCTCGACTATTGTGTAGCCTTTTCTCTCTACCATGCTGTTTAGTTCAACTTCGATGTCAAAGCCCTGCGATTTAACCTTCCAGTCTCTTAGTACTTCTGTTCGTATAACACGCAGTCCTGTCAATGGGTCATGCATGGAAACACCGTTAAGCAAATTATGTGTTAAGGCTAAGAGCTTGTTTCCAAAGTAGAAGGAACTGCGCACGGCTTTGGGGTCTGGGTCTCCGCTAAATCTGTTTCCGCAGACCATGCCCACCTGCGGGTTCGCTTCAAGTATCTCTATCATTTTATGCACCTGCTCTGACGGGTAAGTGTAGTCTGCATCTGTAAGGACCACGTACTTCGTGCTCCAGTCGATTCGTTCAAGTGCTTTTGCTATAGCGTTGCCTTTGCCGAAGCCGTCTTGAAACGCGATTTCTGCGCCCAAGTTTTTGGCGATTTCCACGGTTCTATCTATGCTGTGGCCATCGACAACAAGGACGTTAGAAAAGTGTAGATTATCCAGAAAGTCTGTTAGTGTGGGTCCTATGCCGTGTTCTTCGTTCAAGGCGGCAACTATTAGTTGTGCGGAGCAAGGGTTTTCATGGGTTATGTTTTTCAAGTCTTCTCCTTCCTGTTTGCTTTGTCACGTATCGTAATTATTGCGAAACGTGTTATAAGCAACGCTTCACAAGAACTAATAATCCAAAATATGATACATTATCAGCGCAATAGTACTCTATAGCTCCACTGACCCGATAGCCAGATAGACATTTGAATAATCGTGAAGTTTAGTTTAGCGTCTATGAGCGGAAAATGGGTGGGTCGCAGAGAAAACGCTGTGTTATATATGGAAATTTTTAGGTATTCTATACGATTCAAATACCTATTATAGAAAAATATATCTATGTTCTAGATAAGTAATACTGATGTTTCATACTACGTGGTTTAAATACCGCGTTCTGGAAAAGGGTAGGGAGTAGAGGGAAGCATCAAAATCACAATTAAAGCAGAAATCATTCTCTTCCACTCCTGTCAGGGAGGGATTTGATAAAGGTGAGTTTAACTCAAAAGGAATTGATCGACGAACTTAAGATCCAATGGAAAAAGCTATGGCAGGAGCGCCTTGACGACAAGGTACGCGCTGAAGGAGTAGCAACGGATACTTACATTCACCTGTTTGTCGAGAAAGGCACAGTAATTCACGCAACACGCAATTACAAAGCCCTCAATTTCAAGGAAATCCTTGAGCAAAACCAAATCGCTAACGCAGAAAGATTTGTTCCTCCCCCTCCACAGGTTGGCGGCTGGACTAAATTCGTCAAAGTTAACATCGCGAGCCAAAGACAGCGGAAGAGTACGCAAGCTTTGCTTTATTATGAGGAGAAGAAGCAGCAGCCTAAGAAAGGCGGTAGAGGCTGGCTTCACAAGTAGTTTTCAGCGTTCTTTAACGCGCGTTTGTTTCGTTTCAGGATTGTTTGAGGAGTTTAATTTGGGGCATTATAGAGGTAGGCTTGATATAATAGCTGATATTCTAAATGTTGTTAGCGGTGACGCTAAGAAGACGCAGATAATGTATCAGGCTAATTTGAGTTATGCGGTTATGCAAAAATATCTTGGTGAACTGAGTGCCGCGTCGCTGATTGCTTTTGAAGAGGAAAAAACGTGTTATATTCTTACTGAAAAAGGACATGAATTCCTAAGAGCATATGAGGAATACTCCAAAACCAACAAACATGTCCAGAAGCGGCTTAGTGAAGCGCAAACAAAAAAGAAGGTTTTGGAGAGGCTGTGCGCAGGTTAATAGTTATAATGAGTGGTTGTTTTGAATAAGGTTACTGTTCTGCTTACTTGTTCAGGCGGCGTGATTAGCCCAAGCCAGATTGAAAGTTTGCGTACAAATCCTGACAGTAGACCTCTGAGGATAATTGGGACAGATATGGCTGTTCCTTGTGTTGGTCAGCATTTGGCTGATAAGTTTTATTCAGTGCCGTCGGGTACAGCGCCTGATTATGTGGACAGACTGTACGACATTTGTTATAGAGAGAATGTGGATGTTGTTTTTCCAGCTTCACACGAAGAAGCTTTGGTCTTGGCTAAGAATAGTGAGCTTTTTAGTAGGCTTGGAACGGTGCTTGCTGTTTCTAAGCATGAGGTTTTGGAGTTGACTTTTGATAAGAAACGTGCTTTTCAGAGGCTGAAAGATGCCGGTTTGCCTTGTCCTGAGTTTCGCGCCGTGCGGAGCCTAAGCGAGTTTGAGGATGCCGCTGCCGAACTTGGGATTGACCACAGAAAATTGGTTATGAAGCCCGTGTTGTCGCGTGGTGGACGTGGAGCGCGAATTTTAACTAAGGATAGTACTGCTCGTTTGCTCTTGAATGAGAAACCTGGTTTTCTTGAGGCGGATTACAATGAGGTTGTTAGAACGCTTGGCAAAGTTGATGAAGCAAGTTTTCCTGAGCTTATTTTGATGGAGTATCTTCCCGGGACGATTTTTAGTGTCGACTTTTTGGCGAAGAATGGCAAAGCATTAATTATTGTGCCAAAAGTGCGCATTATTGGAAATCCAAGCCAAACGATCGTGGGTAAGGTAAAGCGGGATAAGGCTGTTGAAGAGAGTATAGCGCGTATTAGTGAGACTTTTGGTTTTGATTATAACGTGAACATCGAAATGGCTTGCAATGAGAACGGTGTTGCGTTACCGTTTGATTTTAATGCCCGTGTAGCGGCTTCTGTGGCTTTTTGCACGGCTGCTGGCGCTAATTTGATCTATTACGCGTTGAAGTTAGCTTTGGGTGAAGA
>CAZYUQ010000003.1:0-29767 GCA_964650565.1 uncultured Candidatus Bathyarchaeia archaeon
GTGAACGTCTACTGTTTGAAATTGACGGAAGCAAAAAAAGCGGAAGCGGCACATTACTGCGGCTCTCCGTAGCCTTAGCCGCCATAAGCAGGCAGCCGTTGCATATTTACAATATTCGCCAAAACCGCCCTAAACCAGGCTTGAAACCGCAGCATTTGGAAGCTGTTTTGACAGCGGCAAAACTCTGCAACGCCGAGACGCAAGGCGCAACGCTTAACTCAAGAGAACTCTGGTTCAAACCTCACGAAATACAAAGCGGCAACTTCGAAGCGGAAATCGGAACGGCAGGAAGCATCCCGATGCTGTTGATGACCGTGCTGCCCATCTGCGCCTTCGCTAAAGGCACAGTGCGCGTGCATGTGGCAAAGGGCGGAACCGACGTTTCTCACTCGCCCACAATCAACTACATGCGCAACATGCTGCTGCCTACGCTGAAACAGATGGGAGTTGACGCCGCCATCACAGTGCACAAGTACGGGTACTACCCTAAAGGAGTGGGCGAGGTAACGTTCACCGTGACGCCTCAGCGTTCCCTGCAGCCGATTCGCTTAGAAGCCTTCGGCACGTTAAAAAGCGTGAAGGGCGTTTCAGTGTGCACTTTTTTGGCTGAAAAGAGAGTTGCTGAGCGCCAAGCTGAAGCTGCAAGGCAGTACCTTGCGGAGAAAGGCTACACCGCAAACATTCAAATCGTGAATGACAAGTCGAATCCGCTGCAGAAGGGCAGCTCAATCGCTTTGTGGGCTGAAACTGACACGGGCGTAATCGTAGGCGCTGACGCCATAGGCGCGCTTGGAAGAACAAGCGAGTCAGTGGGCAGGGAAGCAGCTGAAAAGCTTTGCGCGGAGCTTCAGGCAGCGCCCACGGTGGATGTGCATTTGGCGGACATGCTTGTGCCTTACGTGGCTTTGGCAGAAGGTACATCAGTTTTTTTGGCGAGGCGGGTTTCGGAGCATTTGGAGGCGAACATGTGGCTTGCAGAGAAAATGTTAGGTGCCCAATTTAACGTTGAAAAGGTAGGTAAGCTCTACAGGATAAGAAAAGGCAGTTGATTTCATGCTTAAAGAATCATTTTGCATCAAAGTTCCGAAAAAACAGGGCGAGAAAATCCTAATCCTAACCAGCAAGCTGGAAATACGCAACAGGGAACTGCAAATCCAGAAAAACACGCGTGCCATTTACATACCGCTCACCCGCCAGCCCTCAGAAACAGAATTGGCAACGCTGAAAATACAAGTGCCCGAATTCCAGCTTGCAACCCGCACTTTCCCTGAAAGAACCCAACAAGCAAAAACGCTCGCCGATATCTTATCAAATCAGCTTCCACCTAGCTTGCTGGGTAAGCTGCCGCGGGCACTGGACACTATCGGCGACATAGCCATAATCGAAATCCCACCCGAACTTAACGCGCACGCCAGCTTAATCGGCGAAGCAGTCCTGAAAACGCATAGGAACGTGCGCACGGTACTTGCGAAAGCGGGCGCGGTCAGCGGAACGTACCGCTTGCGTGAACTCGCGGTTATCGCAGGAGAGCCAAGAACCACTGCCATCCACAAGGAGCATGGTTGCAGGTACTATGTTGATGTGGCGAAGGCTTATTTTTCCCCGCGGCTTTCGCATGAGCATAACCGTGTAGCCTCAATGGTTCAAGCAGGCGAGACGGTGGTTGACTTGTTCGCGGGCGTGGGACCTTTCGCGGTGCTTATCGCCAAAAAAACTCCAAGCGCAAAGGTTTACGCAGTGGACATAAACCCCGACGCAGTTGAGCTACTGAAACGAAACGTCAGGCTTAACCGCGTGGAGAACAGGGTTTTCCCCGTTCTAGACGACGCACGGCAAACCGTTGAAACCAAGCTTTCAGGTGTCGCTGACCGCGTAATCATGAATTTACCTGAAAAAGCCATCGAGTTCGTTGACGCCGCCTGCAACGCAGTAAAGCCCGCTGGAGGCATCGTTCACTTTTACGGTTTTATCCGCCGTCCCGACTCCGTGGAAAACACGCAGTCGCGTTTTTCAGAAGCCGTGGAAAAAGCAGACAGAAAAGTGGATAAGGTTCTTTTCGCAAAGACCATCCGTGAAACTGCCCCTTACGAGTGGCAAGCAGTCTTAGACGCCCAAATCGTCTAAAAAGCGCACGGTTAACGTGATTTTCACTTGTTGCTGGGGGTTTTTCAGTTTTTCCACAAGCGTTCGAGGCAGGTCAATTGCGGCTTTGTCTGCGCGAACAGCCAAGGTTCTGCTGCAAACGTAATCGCTTTTCCGTATAACGGCGTCCGTGGGATGGGTTAAGCTTAATTGCTGAGCGCCATGCGCGTGGATTTGCGCTTGGATTCCGCCCGCTTCAATCAGCATGGTGAGTTTCGCGTTTGGTTTCCGCAGGCTATCCTTGAACTGGGGGCTTAAGTCGGCTAAGGCTTTGTCTGCAGCCACTGCGATTATGCAGTCGCCCGCTTTGGATAAGTGCTTGTCTTTTGTGAATTCCAGAGTTGTCTTATGGGTGGCTTGGATGTCCGCGTGGCCGTAGCCAGAAACAACTTCGCTTGTCTCAGTCAAGCCCAATTTATTCTTGAACCTCTACTGAGTCTACTTTGCCGTCTCCGTCCAAGTCGAAGCCTTGAATAACAACTGCAAAGCCATTTTTGCCGCGGTATCCCTGCAGAGTTTTTTTCCAAAAATTAGCCAGAGCTAAAACGCAGGCTTTGGTTCCGACTGCTTTGTTGCCTGCCAAAACAATAATGCGTTTAGTGGCGTCCCATGGATTCTCGATTTTCGCGATTAGCCCAGCGACATCCGCGGTGTAAACGCGCTCGGTCTTTTGGGACACCATGCCGCCCAGCAGGAAACCTTCAGTTGAGGATTGCATGTTAAACTTGACAGGTAAAAACTCGTTTATCTCCTGTGTGAGCAGGTTTGTGCCGGGACCGCCCACGAGAATGAGGTTGTTTTTTTCTTCTTTCTCAGCTTTAACGTCCACGTCCAGTTTTATGGCGAATTCCTGCGGCATCTTGGTGAATTGCCCCAAGAAAAACGTCAAGTGTGCGGCGTAATGGCCATCTCTGGCGCTGGTTTTGAAGGGACCATGCGGCGTGGGGCTGCCTACCACTATTTTTCCGTTGAAGGCGCCGTTTTCGTCAATGAATTCACGGAAGAAGTTCTGGATTTGCTCATTTGTGGTTATCAGTGAAGGCGTCTGCATTGTTTTGTATCCTTGGGGGAACTCTATGCCGAAGGCGGGTGAGACGGTTTTGTAGTATTTTGCGGTTGCACCTCTCTTTTTCTCTTCTTTAGCTATGGTTATGGCGCCTGCTTTTGCCAGTTTTCTTATGTGGTAGTAAACTTTCTGCTCGTGAATTCCGAGTTGCCGCGCGACTTCCAGCGGGTACATTTCCTTTTCAGCGAGCAACAGGAGGATTTTCCAGCTTAGCTTGCCTAAAATCATCTTTAGCTTCTGCGCGTCGTGCATAATGCTGATTTCTTTTACTTTTTGCGTTTTGCCGTCGTCTTGCAGTAGCAGTTTTTTGTCCATTGTTTCCCCCCGCAACATAGTATGCATCTATTATTAAAAATTTTGTTATAGTAAGCGGTTAAACAGTGAATCGCAGCTCTTCAGATAGCACTGGGCACAGCGCAATCATGGAAACCATTATAAAAACTTTGTTAGAAGTAAAATTTTCATCCTAAAAATGCTTATTAAGCCACATGAAGCCTCAGTAAACCTCAAAAGAGCTTGAACAGAGCATTTGAGGTTAAAGACATGTGCGGAATCTTCGGCTGCGTCGCAAAGAAAGGAACCGCGGCGCCAATAATCCACGCTTCGCTGAAGCGGCTTGAGTACCGCGGCTACGACTCCGTGGGCATAGCCACAATAGACAACGGCAAAATCCATTTGAAAAAAGACCAAGGAAAAATAGACGAAGTCCACAAAATCCTGAACCTTGACGACTTGCCAGGAAACATCGGCATTGGACACACAAGATGGGCTACGCACGGCGCGCCGTTAAAAGTCAACGCGCACCCGCATTTGGATTGCAACGGGCAAATAGCCGTGGTTCACAACGGGATTATAGAGAACTATTCTGAGTTGAAACTTGAACTGGAAAACCGCGGTCACGTTTTCCTTTCGAAAACAGATACGGAGGTAATCGCTCACCTTATCGAAGAAACTCTTAAACAAAATCCCTCATTAAGCTTCACCGACGCTGTGCTAGAAGCTGTCAAGAAACTCGACGGGTCTTACGCTTTGGCTGTTGTCTCAGCTAAAGAGCCTGACAAGGTAATATGCGCGAGAAGCGAAAGCCCCCTAGTTTTGGGCGTAGGAGAAAACGCGGTTTACTGTGCCTCGGATATTCCAGCGTTTCTGCCGTTAACCAACAAGGCGGTTTTCGTGAACAACGGCGAACTCGTTATTCTTTCACCTGTAGGCTACGAAATCAGGAAAATCCAAGACGGCGGCGTTGTCACGCGTGAGCCTGAAATCATTGATTGGTCGCCTGAAATGGCGGTTAAACAAGGATACCCGCATTTTATGATTAAAGAAATCCATGAGCAGCCATCAACGCTCAGGAACACGTTGCGGTCTCAGGAGCATTATCTGGATTTGATTTCAACGTTCCTCGACCGCGCCAGCGAAGTTTTCCTAGTCGCCTGCGGCACATCATACCACGCTTGCTGGGCGGCGTCGTACATGTTTTCAAAGCTTGCATTCTTGGCTACTTACCCTGTGATGGCTTCAGAATTTGTGGAGCAACATGGGAAATCAGTGAACATCGACAGCACCATATTAGCCGTAAGCCAGTCAGGCGAAACCGCTGACACGTTGGCAGCTGTGACCTGCTCGCAGCAACGGGCGGCAACAATCCTCGGCTTAACCAACACGATTGGTTCAAGTTTGACGCGTGTCTCGCGAGTTTACATAGGCCAGCAGTCGGGTCCTGAAATCGGAGTAGCAGCAACTAAAACTTTCACGTCGCAGCTTTCTGTGCTGGCGCAGGTGGCGCTGAGGTTATCAAAAAAGAGAGGCAAAATCTCGCAAGATGAAATGGATTGCTTGGAGGAGAAACTGGAGAAACTGCCTGACATGGTAGAAGAAATGATCGCGTCACAAGAGGCAAAAGTGAAGCAAATCGCGCATAAATACAAGGATGCCAAGATATTCTTCTTCTTGGGCAGGGGAATAAGCACGGCTACGGCTTACGAGGGCAGGCTTAAACTTATGGAAATCGCTTATGTGCCGTCAATAGCGTTTCCAGCAGGCGAAAGCAAACATGGCCCAATCAGCCTGGTTGAGGAGGGCTTTCCAGTAGTGTTCATTTGCCCACGGGATGGCTGCCACAAGACTTTGATTGGCAACATAATGGAGATGAAAGCCAGAGGCGCCTCAATTATCGCTGTGGTGGAGGAAGGAGACGAAGAGATTAAAGCATTAGCGGATGATTACGTTGAAGTACCCAAAGGAATTCCCGAAGTGTTATCGCCAATTCCCTTTGCGGTGCCCTTGCAGCTGTTAGCATATTACATGGCCCTTGAGAAGGGACACAACCCAGACACACCACGAAACCTAGCAAAATCCGTCACCGTAAAATAGCCTACGAGGCAAAAATAACGCTTAATACTTGCGTTTCTTGACAAACACCACTTTCAGCCTATTTATAGGTTAAATAAGGGGGCTATAGTCTTTCCCAAGCATAAAAACACACAGCAGCCACCTGTTACCAGCAGTTACTAAAAATTTTCAACTTGCTTCCGCAACCTACAACGCAACAACGGAAAGCTACCAGTATTCTTAAATATTCGTGTACCGTGCGTTAAGAATGCTCAAGTGATAAAAGGATGCCGAAGCAGGAAAAAGGAAAATCCCACTCATTAAGACCCGTAAGCAGGCGACCACCAAGCTGGTGCAAATACCAACCAGAAGAAGTAGAAGCCTTCATAATCAAGCTCGCCAAAGAAGGCCACTCACTCAGCGGCATAGGCACCATCTTACGCGACCAATATGCAATTCCCTTGGTGAAGCCAATAACGGGCAAAAGCATAAGCGACACGCTCCGCGCTGCAGAATTACTGCCGTCAATGCCAGAAGACCTAGCAAACTTGATCAAAAAAGCTCAGGGACTTGCAGTGCACATGGAGAAAAACAAGAAAGACCTCCACAACAAACGCTCCATGCAAGTCATCGAAGCCAGAATCCACAAGCTTTCAAGATACTACAAGCGACAAGGCGTTTTACCGCGAAACTGGAAATACGAAGCAAAAATAGCCTCCGTAACCTAAAACGCTATGCCCGTTCACCTTTTACGGCAACACCAGCCTTAAATCTTAAAGCAGCCTTTAGCCAACAGTGATAACCATGACTTTAAGCAAAAAAGCCGTTAACGACTTTTTAGAGTCAGCAGCCCAAGCCGCCAATGCAATTTTGGAAACCGTGGACAAAGACGGCTTCATCCACGTATTCTCACATCTAGACGCAGACGGCATAGCAGCCGCTGGCATAATGGGCAAAGCCCTGTTCAGGCTCGACGCCAGATTCCGCATAAGAGTCACCCAGTGGATGGACGAGAAAATCATAGGCGAAATAACCGCCGACAAACCGCAACTCGTAATCCTAACAGACTTCGGCAGCGGCTACCTTGACCTGCTAAACGAGAAAATCCCAGACTACAAAGTGCTAATCTTAGACCACCACCAAATCACAGGAAACACAGAAAACACCAACTTCGTACACGTAAACCCGCATCTGCAGGGCATAGATGGCGCAAACGACATCAGCGGTTCAGGCGTAGCATATTTCGTCGCCAAAGCCGTAAACACAGAAAACGTGGATTTGGCACCTATAGCGCTGGTTGGCGCATTAGGCGACATCCAAGACAAGTACGAACAACGGAAATTAGGTGGCTTAAACGAGAAAATCGTTGAAGACGCAGTAAACGCCAACCTCGTGGAAGTCGAAAAAGACTTAATGTTCTTCGGCAGAGAAACACGCCCCATCCACAAAACCCTCGCCACCACAACCAGCCCGTTCATTCCAGGCTTAAGCGGAGAAGAAGGCGCAAGCGTAGCCTTCCTGAAAAGTTTAGGCATAAAACTGAAAGACGGTGAAAAATGGCGTGCGCTAAGAGACTTAACGGATGGAGAAAAGAAGAAACTGTGCTCCGCACTGGCTGACCACTTGCTGTCAAAGGGCTTACACTTTGAAGTAGCGAACCTCATAGGACACGTTTACGTTTTAACGCGCGAAGAACAGTGGACACCGCTAAGAGACGCAAGAGAATTCAGCGTAGTGCTGAACTCCACAGGACGCATGGACAGACCAAGCCTCGGCATAGCAGTTTGCATGGGTGACAGAGGTGCAGCACTGGAAGAAGCAAATAAAGCTTTAGAAGACTACCGCAAAAGCATCAACAAGTACCTTACTTGGGTGATGGAAAAACCCGAAAGAATGAAAGAATTCGAAAACATCTTCGTCATCTACGGTGACAACTTTATAAACGAAAAAATCATCGGAACAGTCTCCAGCATACTAGCCACAAACAATCCCAACTCCGAAAAACCGCTCATAGCCTATGCGAACATTGAAGCTGAAGGCGTAGCGAAATTCTCCGCAAGGACAACCGACCTCGTAGTGCACAAAGGCGTTAACTTAGGCGAAGTCATGCGTGTGGCTTCTGAAAAATGCGGTGGGAAAGGTGGAGGACACAACATAGCCGCAGGCTGCCAAGTTCCCATAGACCAAATTGAAACTTTCATAGGTATAGTTAACGAGTTAGTGGGCAAACAGTTGAAAGGCGAGGAAATTGGAAGCAACGATAACTCTTGAGTACGGCAATGAAAAAACTGCTGAAGCCATCGCCAACGCGGTTTCTCCAGATAACTTCAAAACACCCGCAGGATTATCAATCAACACGTTCAGAAACAACCGCAAAGTGATCACAGAAATCAGCGCTGAAGAAAAACTTGCCACTTTTATAGCTACGATTGACGATTTGCTCTTCAGCGCTTCTACAGCAGAAAAAACAATTCGCATAGCAAAAGAAAAAGAGGCTAAAGAAGAGGCAAAGGCAGCTTCCACATGAAACTGCCGTTTGCTCAAGTGTTCAGCTGGGTTTAGACGAAGTGTACTCGTAGGCAGTGGGTAGAGCATGAAATGCATGGGTCGTATGCTCTTACCAGCATTTCAAGGCTTAGCTCGATTTCCTTCTCTGTTTTATTGATAACTTTTTGCAATAGCGCTTGCAGGTCTAGTTCGATGTTGCCGTGGTTCTGGTTCGTTGGGATGATGCAGTTAGCTTTTGTGCAGACGCCTTTCTGGTTGTACCTGTAGTCGTGGAACAGTATGCCTCTCGGGACTTCGACTGCGCCGACGCCGCGTCCTGCCTTAACCGTGATTTCAGGCTGGTGATAATCAGGCTGAGGCTGCAAACCAGCCGCTTCAAGCTCACTAATCAGCCGTATTGAATCCTCTACGCTGTGCACTACTTCAACTAACTGTGCAATGTTGTTCATGAACGGGTTATGGCACACGGGCTTTAAGTCGAACATTCCCGCGACTTTCTTAGCCAAAGGCGAAAGCCTGTCAAAGTTAATGTTCAGTCTAGCCAACGCGCCAACCATGTACGATTCACGCGCGTGCTTACTGCGCTTCGCCGTGGAGATAGGCACAATATACTCGTTGGTGAATGCTAGGTACTCAGCGGCTGGCGCAGTGCCCGTGTCAGAGGATGCGATGTCGCCGTCGTACAGTGCGTACTCGTCAGGTTTAGTTAATGCGATGAACTCGGTTTCTCTGGCGAAGTCAGGAAACTTGGAGGCTACGCTCTTGAAGAGTTCCGCGACCGCCTGCAGTTTAGGAACGGAATCCTGCAGTTTTTTCTTGAGCGCTGCTAGTTCTTTGGCTGAGGGAATTTTTGAGAGGCCACCGGGTATCAGCCTTTGAGGATGCGTGGTTCTGCCGCACAACAGGTTAGACATTTCATTTGCCAATCTGTGCAGTTGCAGGACTGTTTTGACTTCTTTAGGGTTAGATGTAGCAAGTGGGATGACTGAGCCTACGCCCATCAAGTCAGGAAGCACTAGAAAGCCTAAGTGCAAAATGTGGCTCTGCATGTTCTCTGCGTGCAACGCAATTTTCCTAAGCTTAAGGTCTTGTTCGCTTATCGTTATGCCCATGGCTGCTTCTGTGGCTCTCAACGACGCAAGCGTGTGCCCTATGGAGCAGATGCCGCAGATGCGTGAAGTGATGTGGTGCAGCTCGTTCCATTGGCGTCCGACAACCATAGCTTCAAAGAATCTGGGCGCTTCGGAAATGTTCCATTCGCATTTTTCTATTACGCCGTTTCTTACGTTCACGTAGATGTTGCCGTGCCCTTCCACTCTTGTTACGTGGTGCACGTTAATGTCGAAGTTTGGTTTTGTCATTTTTTGCTCTCCTGCCAACCGAAATATAATCTAAACTTACCTATTGCATCGTCAACTGTGAGACCGTACTTAATCAGGACTTCTTTGTGGGCGTTCTCGTTCGGGTTATCCACTAGCCCGCGGCATCCCCAGCAGACTGTGCCTTCGTTGATGCAGCAGGAGTTGCAGCCCGCTCGGGTTACAGGTCCAACGCAGAACTGTCCCCTTTCGAACGCGCAGACGTTCTCGTTTTTCTTGCATTCAACGCACACGGGGTACGTTGGAATGTCGGGTTTCTTTCCCAGCAGAAGTGATTTGACCACTTGGAGAAACTCGTCCTTGTCTATGGGGCAGCCATGCACGTACGCGTCTACAGCTATCACCGCGTCTATGGGTCGCGCAGCGTAAGTGTCAAACAACTTGGCGTTCTCGCCGTACACGGTTTGCCTGACTTCGTCCAAGTCCTTGTAGTTTCTTATGCAGTTTATGCCCCCAATGGTTGCGCACGAGCCGATGGCAACCACGATTTTAGCGTTTTTCCTGATTCGTTTCAGTCTATCCTCGTCCTGAAGCCTCGTGCATGAGCCTTCTACGAAGGCTATGTCATAGTTGTCGCTGTGTTCCTTCATGACTTCTCTGAAGCTTACAACTTCAACTTGTCCGAGAAGGGTAAGCAGTTCCTCTTCCAAGTTTGCGACTTGTAGCTGATCGCCTTCGCAACCCGCAAAGTCAAAGAAAGCAACTTTCGGTTTCATCACAACGCCTCCGGTACTCCTTTAATTTTTGAATAGTTAAACACGGGTCCATCCTTGCACACGTAGATTTGGTTGATTTGGCAGTGCCCGCATTTTCCAACTCCGCACTTCATTCTCCGCTCCAGAGACAAAATTATGTGATCGTCTGGAACGTTTCTTTTCTTTAAGTCTGCGATGACGAACTTGTACACGATTGGTGGACCACAGACTATCGCGTACGTTTTCTCTGGGTCAAAATCAACCTGTGGAATTAACGTGGTGATAACGCCTATATTGCCCGTCCAATCTTCATTTTCAGGGCACCAGTCAACCGTAGGCTTAAACTCCACATCATCTCTTTCAATCAGCGCAAGCACCTCGTCGCTGAAAAGCAGTTCCCGCGGTTCCTTGCAGCCATAGAGCACAATAACGCGCCCATAATCCTTCCGATTATCCAAGACGTAATTAAGCAGCGACCGCAACGGAGCAAACCCGAGACCTCCAGCGACGAACAAGATATCTTTGCCCTTCAAAGATTCCGCGTCAAATCCATTTCCAAACGGACCCCTGACGCCTACTTCGTCGCCTACGTTAAGCGTGTGCAACTTTGTTGTCACGTTGCCTACTTTGCGAACGCAAAGCTCAAACGTGCCCTTCTTTGTAGGCGAAGACGACAACGAAATAGGTGCTTCGCCTATGCCAAAAACGGAGATTTCAACGAACTGGCCTGGATTATGACCTAGCTCGGAGCCGTCGTTCAGCCTGATTTCGAACAAGGTTTCTCTGGCTGTCATTGGCACCTTTTTAATTATGGTTGCCAGCTTCGGCACGTAGTCTATGTTGCCTTCGGTTTCAATTTTCACGTCGGGCGTGGTTGCCGCGGTCGCCAGCATTTCTTTGTCGTGGATTTGATGGTACATGTCGTTGAAGAGGCTAACTGGATTAGCAATGTCTGGCAGGCAGTTTGAGGAGCATCTGCCGCAGCCTACGCAGGATATGAAGCCGAAGCGGTCGTACAGGTACTTGCCCTTCTTGAAGTACCGATGCCTATAACGGGTTGGTTTTGTGGGGCGGAAGTTTTCGCCTGACGCGATTTTTGCGAAATCTTCTAGCAGGCAGCCGTCCCAAGTGCGTATTCTTTCGCCACGCGCAAGCGACAAGTCAGGGTTATCCTTAACATCAAAACAATAGCAGGTGGGGCATACTAGGACACAGGAGCCGCATGCCAAGCACTTCTCAGAGTGGTTCTCCCAAAAAGCACTTTTTTCGTAACTCTTGCTTAAAAGTTCAGGGATTAATTCAGGTGGAAAATCAAACGTTTGCTGTGACATGTTCATTATTTCTCTCTTTTTCTGCCCAACCAGTTGAATGTCTCGCGCAAGCGCGTTGGTGACGTTTTTTGCGTATTTCTCCAGCAGTTCTTCGCCTTTCTGAGAGCCAATGTTTATGGCGTACCTGTTTCCGAGGTCCGTCAGCATCAGGTCATAGCCATACTCAACGGTGGCGCAGCCCATGAACGGCGCAAAACACCATTTTGACATTTTCTGGATGTTAACGCCGATGATTATTGAGGCTTTTCTTTTTTCAAAGTAGTAGGGGTCGGACTTTGTCTCGGCGAATATCTCGTCCATGTGGAGCAAAGCCACTATGTCATAAGGGTGAACGCCAATAAGCACCCTGGGCTTAGCTTCAGCAGTGAGACCTTTCGCGGAAAAGCCGTTCGCCAAGTCGTATGTGAACAGAGTTTCTCGTTGCGGAAAAAAATACTTTTTTGGCGGCAGAAGAGTTACATCGTAGTCGAGCCGCAATTCGCCAGCGGTTTCTAAAGGTCCGAAAGCGAATTTGTTTCCTTTGGATTTGACGCCGATAACATTCCAAGATTCATCTGCAATTAGGGCGTTAACAAACTCAGCGAAGTCTTCTTTTAAGATTATTTTCATCATGTCTCAACTCTGTTTAAAATCCTGAACAGTTGCCACCGCGTGCGCCGTATAATCATACGAGCAATCGACAGCTCTTTTTTGAGTGCGCCACTCATGGCAGTTTCCATACTGTGCACTTAACAAAATTTCGGAGAACCATCATATATAAATCTTTATGACATGCGAAAGCTTTTTCAACCATTCACGCTATAGATATACGAAATTTCGGGCTGGAACGTGGGATCACCATGTACTGGGCTAAAGAACGCGCTGACAGTAGCAATAGTAGCTCAATAGCGGTTACTCCTATTTCACTTAGCTCGGTATCGTGGGGGGACCTCAGTAACAAATTTGGAGAACTAAAAAATGGGAAAAAGATCTAAGCGAATCTTGACAACCTGTGTATATTGTGGCACTGGCTGTAATTTGTATCTACATGTTGAGGATGATAGAATTATAGGCACAACCCCTTGCGAGTCGCATCCAGTTTCTCAAGGCAAGTTATGCATAAAAGGATGGAAAACGCACGAATTCATTCAACACCCAGAAAGATTGAAAAAACCTCTGATTAAGAGAGCTGGAAAGTTCGTTGAGGTTGGTTGGGAAGAGGCACTAGACTTTGTTGCTAAGAAATTCAAAGAAGTAAAAGAGAAGTACGGTCCAAAGGCACTGGGTTGTCTGAGTTCTGCAAAATGTACGAACGAAGAAAACTATGTGATGCAGAAGTTTGCAAGAGCAGTGCTGAATACTAATAATGTTGACCACTGCGCAAGGCTATGCCATGCTTCTACAGTTGCAGGCTTAGCAGCCTCCTTCGGTAGTGGAGCGATGACCAACTCCATCAACGAAATCTCGGATGCGAAGGCATTTCTCGTGACAGGATCAAACACCACCGAGCAGCATCCTATCATCGGAGGAAAAATCTTGCAAGCTAAAGAGAAAGGTGCCAAACTCATTGTTGTTGATCCCCGAGAAATCCAACTGGCAAAATTCGCCGATATCCACTTAAGACAACTGAGCGGAACAGATGTTCTCTGGTTGAACAGTTTCATGCATGTGATTTTTGAGAAAGGTTTGGAAGACAAAGAGTTCATCAAGAATAATTTGGAACTTGAAGATTTCGAAGCACTGAAAAAAGTTGTGAGCAGCGACAAATACTCCCCCGAAAAAACGGAAAAACTGACTTCTATACCAGCTGAGGACCTGAGAAGAGCCGCGGTAATGTTCGCCACCAACAAGCCTGGATCTCTTGTATACTCAATGGGCATTACCCAGCACATTCAAGGAACCGACAACGTGAAGTCCTGTGCAAACCTGCAAATGATATTGGGCAACATGGGCGTCTGCGGCGGCGGAGTTAATCCACTTAGGGGTCAACAAAACGTCCAAGGCGCCTGTGATCTAGGCGCTCTGGCAAATGTGTTTTCTGGATATCAACCAGTGATAAATCCAGCAGCAAGGGAAAAAATGGCAAAAGCTTGGAACATAAAAGTGGAAGATATGGATGATAAAGTTGGCTACACCGTTGTCGAAATGATACACGCTGCTGGAGAAGGAAAAATCAAAGCCTTGTACATTATGGGCGAAAATCCCATGGTCAGTGACCCTGACCTCAACACTGTTAAGGAATGTTTAGAAAAACCGTTTTTAGTGGTTGAGGATATTTTTATGACCCCCACAGCTGAACTTGCAGATGTTGTTCTTCCCGCGGCCAGCTTCGCGGAAAAAGACGGAACATTCACAAGCACTCAAAGAACAGTTTCCAAGATTAGAAAAGCAATTGAGCCAATCGGCGATTCCAAGCCAGATTACTGGATAATTGGTCAAATAGCGGAACGGATGGGGTATAAAGATTGCGTGTATTCTCACCCAAGAGAAATATTGAACGAAATAAACGCCGTCACACCGGCTTACGGTGGCATAACTTGGGACCGCATTGACTCAGCGGAATTTCCCTTCGGAATAGCTTGGCCATGTCCAAACACGGAGCACAAAGGTACACAGTTCTTGCATAAAGACGGAAGGTTCACCCGCGGAAAAGGAAGGTGCCACGCTTGCGAATATGTACCACCAGCCGAAGAACCCGATGAGGAGTACCCCTTCCGTTTGACGACAGGGAGAGTTGGACCGCATTGGCACACTGGGTCAATGACTCGAAGATCAATAACGCTTGAGCGAGAAGTTTCCTCCGCTTATATCGAGCTTAACCCAGAAGACGCATGGAAAATCGGAGTTCGAAAGAATCAAATAGTGCGAGTCAAGTCAAGAAGAGGCGAAATATCAGTGCGCGCTGAAATTTCAACTATTGTTCCACCAGGAGTTGTGTTTATTCCTTGGCACTTCGTAGAATCCCCAGCAAATAAGCTTACAATAGCCGCGCTCGATCCAGTCGCCAAAATTCCAGATCTTAAAGTTTGCGCCGTAAAAATTGAGGTGAAATAAAATGAACACTCAAAATCTTCACGTCTACAAACTGAAAAAAGAAGAACTTGCTAACTTCGTCAACGCGCTCAAAGCGGAAGGAGAGGTAATTGGACCAAAATCCAACGGGGTCGAATTAGCCTATCTTCCCGTGGAGGACGGTTCAGAAGTCGACTTGTCAAGGATTCCTCTGGATAGCCCGAAGAACTACATCTTTCCCATTACGGAAAGGGTTCTTGAGATCGAAGGAAGCACCATCAGAGCCCCGCTTGAATACAAGAAAAGAGTCTTGTTCGGAATTAGGCCCTGCGACGTTGCTGCCTTCAGGTGTCTAAGAGCGTTCTTTGAGGATTATGTCAAAGAGGGTAAAATCAGCGATCCCTTAGTTATGTCTAAACTGAAAGGCTTGACAGTAGTTGCTTACAACTGTCCCGAGCCAAAAGAACACTGTTTCTGCGCAGCGATGGGAACAGGTCCAGTTGCAACAGGCAACTTTGATCTTGCTATTTCAGATTTAGGAGATTCGTACTTGGTCGAATCTGGCAGTCTAAAAGGTGAAGAAATACTCCAGAAGCTTTCCTTACCGACCGCACCAATTGAAGATTTAGAACGAAAAGCGGCAGTTAGGAGACACTGCGTTGAAAAGATGAATGTACAGTTCAGCGTTGAAGGAATAGAAAACACGGTTCTCAAAAGAGTTGATTCGGTGGCAGAAAAATACGGCAAAAAATGCATAGCTTGCGGAGGCTGCAATTTCTTCTGTCCAACCTGCTCCTGCTTTAACGTGACTGATGTTGTTGATGGGGGTGTGGTTAGACGCGAACAATTTTGGGACTCCTGTCTGTACCGAGGTTTCACGTGGCTCGCAAGCGGAGTTTTTGAACGCGCCAGCATCGGCTCAAGAATGAAACAAAGAATTCTTCGAAAGCTGCTTTATACAAAAGAGCACTTTAACGCGTATTCATGTACTGGATGTGGCAGATGCTCTCAAGTTTGTCCCTCTTACATCTATATGGAAGACATGATAGGCGATATTCTTGCAAGAGAGGAAATGGCTGAAAACCCATACATTCCAAACTTGGCAACCATCGTCAACATTAAAGATCAAACCAGCGACATTAAGAGTTTTACAATCGAGTTCGACGACCCAAAATTAAAAGATTGGACATTTAAGCCAGGACAGTTCGTGGAAGTCTCTGCCTTCGGACACGGAGAAGTCCCGCTATCCGTTTCTTCGTCTCCCACGCTAAAAGGGCATTTCGACGTTACGATTAGGAATTCTGGAAAAGTCACCGCCGCGCTTCACAAAATGAAAATGGGCTACAAAGTAGGCGTCAGGGGTCCGTATGGCAATTGGTGGCCATATGAGAAAATGAAAGGGAAGAACGTTACCATAATTGCCGGCGGAATCGGACTGGCCGCAGTCTCGAATGTTTTGAAGTACATATTAGATAACAGATTAGATTACAAGAAGGTGCAATTGTTGTATGGGGCAGTGACTCCAGACGCCTTGGTCTTTATGCATGAGTATGAAAAATGGAGGCAGGGTGGAGTAAGTCTACACATCACGGTCGACAGACGAACTGGGGAATGGAATGGAAACGTGGGATTAGTTACCTGCTTGTTCAATGATCAACCTGCACAAGGACTTGAGAAAGTCAAGATTCCCGCGGATGCCCTTCTAATTGTATGTGGACCGCCAATCATGATTGATTTCTGCTGTCAAGACTTAGTAAAAGAAGGATTCAAGCCAGAGAACATCTACATAAGCCTTGAAGGACACATGAAATGCGGAATCGGCAAATGCGGTCACTGTAACATCGGCTCGAAATACGTCTGCAGAGATGGCCCAGTGTTCACATACGCAGAAAAGAAAACACTTGAGCGTCATCAATAAAATCCTACATGTAGTTCATCAAAGCTCTATACTTTTTTTACATTTAATGGCAGTCCTGAAATCGAATAGGTATCGTAAAATATATATGCATGAAAGTCAGAAAGCAAGTCTCTAAAATGAGGAAAGAACAAAATGAGTGCACAATCCCCCCCTGAAACTGCTCAAGCAATCTGTAATGCGGGCTGCAAAAAGACAAAACTTCAACTGGGCAAAATGTTCGTCCTAGCAGTTCTGGCTGGCGCGTATATTGGCTTCGGTGCGCAATTGAGCACAGCAGTGAAAATTGGCCTATCAGATGCAATGGGCACGGGCTTTGCAAACCTTGTTGGCGGTGCCGTATTCTCGGTCGGACTGATGCTGGTTGTCATCGGCGGAGCTGAACTTTTCACTGGAAACAATTTGATCAGTCTTGCATGTTGTCATGGAAAAGCCGCGTGGACTGGGCTCCTGAAAAACTGGATCGTTGTCTACGCAGGGAACTTTGTCGGATCTGTTGTGCTGGCGCTTATAGTGTTCGGTGGATTCTATGCATTTAGAGACCCAGGTGCTATGGGCACCCTTGCATTGAATATTGCTAATGCAAAAGTGAACTTATCATTTGCTGAAGCTGTATGTAGAGGCATAGCCTGTAACTGGCTAGTCTGTTTAGCGGTATGGCTTGCTGTTTCTTCAAAGGATACCATTGGAAAAATCTTTTCTTGCTTCTTCCCCATAATGGCTTTCGTTGCAATGGGCTTCGAACACAGCGTCGCAAACATGTACTTCGTCCCCATGGGCATCTTCATCCAAGACATCGCGGGCGTAACTGGCGCTGGCGCTAACCTAAATTGGGTAGGTTTTCTCGGAAACAACCTGCTTCCAGTGACCATCGGAAACATAATCGGCGGCGTCTTCTTCGTATCAGTGCTCTACTGGTATGCTTATCTCCAAGGCAAGAAAGAATAAGCCCCTCCCTTATTTTTTTACATTGTTTTCCTATTATCAAACCTTAATTTTAACAATAAACTTGAATGTGTGGCGTATTGATAACTGCTTACGCCGTGGGCGCGGAGAAAGGCCATATTTACATACGCGCTGAGTATCCCTAGCGATGGAGGCTTTGCAGAAGACAAACTAGTAGACCGCAAAACCCGATAAATAAGCTGCTCAATGCACAATCCTTCATTTTTTCCCCATTTGCCCCACTTTATAAATAATACCTGTCTATCGCTTCAGTCAACGCGCTTACCGCTTGCGTTTCTTGGAAGAACACAATAGCGCCCTTTCAGTCTATAAATAGTTTAAATAAGGGGGCTATAGACTGCACACAGTACAACAGCTCCAAACCCTCAAAATCTCTCAAAAAACCGTTACAACGAATACTTTTCCACTTTAACCAAACCGCACATACCAGCTGCAAGCTGCGTGCAAGCTTAAATTAATTAGCAACGTTACAGTTAGCAATGTAATGGTGTGACACAGTGAAGGGAAAAGCCATCATAATAATGGGTTCAGAAAGGGACCTAGATTTTTGCCGCGAAATAACAAAATGCCTCAAAACTTTAGGCGTAAACTACGAGTTCCGAGTTGCTTCCGCTCACAAAACCCCAGAAAAAGTACTGGGAACCCTCAAAGAATTTGAAGGAGAAAAAACCGTCTACATAACAGTCGCAGGACGCTCCAACGCCCTGAGCGCGTTTGTCGACGCCAACACATCAAAACCCGTCATCGCTTGCCCACCGTACTCCGAAAAGTTCAGCGGCGCAGACATCTACTCCTCACTACGAGTGCCAAGCGGCATAGGCTCACTCGTAACCATCGAACCAGAAGGCGCCGCAATTGCCGCAGCCAAAATCTTCGCAGTTGAAGACAAAGAACTGGAAAAACGCGTAAAAGAATACCAAGCTGGAAAGAAAAGAGCAATCGAAACGGCAAACGACATAATCAAAAAACTGAAGTAGACAGAAAAATGCACACTTGCATGCTGAAAACAGCTCACGAAAGAACCCCTCACTGAAACCAAACAAAACGATATTAAGCCTAACAGAATAATTTTTGACACAGAACAACAACCGAAGTGTACAAGCATGGGCAGTGTAAAAGACCTAGAAGTAACCCGGAAGCCAACATGCGATGCAATGGGCACAGGCAAATTCCATTTCTCAGACCGCTATTCAGTTTTTGACTGGGGAGAAATGCCCGACCACATAAACGGCAAAGGCGCAGCCCTCTGCCTCATGGGCGCATACTGTTTCGAACGGCTGGAAGCAAAAGGCGTCAAAACCCACTACAGAGGCTTAGTAGATGAAAACGGCAAAACAGTAAAAATAGCCGAGTTAAAGCAGCCCTCAAGCACAATGGAAGTCCAGTTAGTTAACGTTTACAAACCGCAAACCAGCCTAGTCAACGGCAAACTAACGTACGACTACAGCGTTTACACTCCGAACCTCAAAAACTGCTTAATCCCGCTGGAGATTATTTACCGCAACGGCTTACCTGAAGGCTCCTCAGTCTTCAAACGGCTTGAACAGGGAAAAGTAACTCTGAAAGACCTCGGCTTAGACCACTATCCTAAACTAGGCGAAAGCTTAGCCAAACCAATTTTTGACGTGAGCACGAAGCTTGAGGAAACCGACCGATACATCACATGGCAAGAAGCCCAGAAAATCGCCAGCTTGTCAGACAGAGAGTTAGCCGACGTGAAAGCCATGCTGCTCAAGGCGGATGAAACCATAACCGAAGCCGCCTTAAACGCTGGCTTGAAGAACGAGGATGGAAAAATCGAGTTAGCCTTCGACAACGAAAGAAACCTCATGGTCGTTGACGTGGTTGGAACGTTGGACGAGTGCAGATTCACCTACGACGGCATGCACATGAGCAAGGAAGTTGCCCGACAATTTTACAAGAGAACTGCGTGGTATCAGCATGTGGAAGAAGCGAAAAAGGCTGCTGAAACACGCGGCGTCAAAGATTGGAAGGCACTGTGCAGGTCGCAGCCTCCGAAACTTGACTCAAACTTAAAAGCCATCATCAGCGAAATGTATATGGCAGTTGCCAACGAGTTAACTAACCGCAAGCTATTTGATGCGCCGCAACTTGCGGAAGTAATCAAAAGTTACAGGCAATATTCAGGTGAAAAAGAAAAATGATAAGCAAAAAAATAAAAGAAGTAGCGTGCAGCTACGACCCTAAACAAGTGCGCATAGGCGTTTTAGGCTCGCACTCAGCCCTTGAAATAGCTTCTGGCGCCAAGCAGGAAGGCTTAGAAACCGTAGTAGTCTGCCAGAAAGGCAGAGAAAAAACCTACACTCGATACTACGGAAACATCTTCGACCACACGATAATGCTGGATAAATTCTCAGATATCACAAGCCCAGCTAACGTTAAAAAACTGCAAGACTTATGCACTGTGTTCGTGCCAAACCGCTCCTTCTCCGTGTACGCAGGCTACGAGGCTATTGAGGAGAAATTCGCTGTGCCCCTTCTCGGCAACAGAGCCATGCTGCGAACAGAGGAGCGCAACACGCCGAGAAACCAGCTGTACCTGCTCCAGCAAGCCAAAATAGCCACGCCAAAAACGTTCCAGTCACCCGAAGAAATCGACCGATTAGTAATCGTTAAGGTTCCAGAGAAAACACGTGCTATTGAACGTGCATTCTTCTACGCGGCATCACCTGAAGAATACGAGAAAACAGCAGAAAAACGAATAAAGCAAGGTATAATCACCCGAGAAGCCCTGCAACAGGCAATCATCGAGGAATACGTGGTCGGCGCCAAATTCAACGCTAACCTCTTTTGGTCACCGTTAACAGGTGAAATTGATCTGCTAGGCTTCGACAGGCGCATCCAAACAGACCTCGACGGCGTACTGGACCTGCCAGCTCAAGAGCAGTTGGAGCTGAACATTCCAACGCAGAACATTGAAATCGGCCACATGGGCGCCACCATGCGTGAAAGCCAAATAGAAAAAATCTTTGCAGCAGCAGAAAAATTCGTTGCAACCTGCAAAAAAGAGTACCCGCCGGGAATGATAGGCTTATTCGCACTGCAAGGCGCGTTAACGAAGAATTTAGAGTTCTACGTGTTCGACGTCAGCCCGCGTGTTCCCGGATGCCCATGCGTGGAGCCTACATCACCGTATATGAAGTACAAGTACGGTGTGGAAGTTGGTCCAGGCAAACGTGTTGCCATGGAAGTTAAGCGTGCGGTTAAGGAAGGCAGACTTTCAGAAGTGGTTACATGATAGATACCCAAGATATGGCTAAAATTCTAGAAAAATACGACACGGGTAAACTTGCCATCGGCACTTTAGGCTCACACAGTTCCCTCAACATTTTCAAGGGCGCAAAGGAAGAAGGCTTCCGCACTGTGTGCATCTGCAAAGAGAAAGACGCTATAATGTACAAGAAATTTCCCTTAGCAGACGAGATTATACTTGTTAAAGACTTTACGGAACTGCTAAGCGAAAAGCTTCAGGAGAAACTGCGAAGACTAAACGTTATCCTGATTCCGCACGGCTCGTTCACCGCTTACTTGAGCACTGAGCAGTTAACCAACAGCCTGTACGTGCCGATGTTTGGAAATCGGAAGCTTCTCCACTGGGAAGCAGACCGCAAAGCGCAAGAAGAATGGCTACGCAAAGCAGGACTGAGATTGCCCGCAACCTTCAAAAAGCCAGAAGACATCGACCGCTTAATAATCGCCAAGCTGCCTGGCGCAAAAGGCGGCAGAGGTTACTTCCTCGCTAATTCGCCTGAGGCTTTCCGCAAAAAATTCTCTGCGATGGTCGCGCGCGGTTTGCTCCGCGAAGACGACGTGGACAAGGTTCACTTGCAAGAGTACGCGTTAGGCGTGAACGTTTACCCGAGCTATTTCAGTTCAATAATCAACAATGAAGTGGAGTTTTTGGCGGTGGACAGGCGCTATGAGTCAGCCGTGGACGCGATTGGCAAAATCCCAGCGAGCGAGCAGCTTGACATAGGAGTTAACCCAACCTATACTATAGTGGGCAACTTTCCGATTGTGCTCAGGGAATCGCTGTTGCCAGAACTGATGCGGATGGGCGATAGCGTGCATAGGAAGGCACGGGAGCTTGCGCCGCCTGGAATCATCGGCCCGTTTTGTTTGGAGACGGTGATAACGGATGACTTGAAGATTTTCACGTTTGAGATTTCAGCGCGTATTGTAGCGGGAACCAACATCGGCATTGGGACTTCGCCTTATGCTTATTTGCGGTATGGGGAAAACATGTACATGGGCAGGCGCATTGCCTGGGAAATTAAGGAAGCTGTAAGGCAGAAGAGACTGCACGAAGTTGCCGTTTGATTTCTTTTTCGGTGTTGGGTTTCCGAAGCAGTTGTGAACAGCAGGATTTGCAGTGTTCTGTCTACTCATTTTTTTCTAATTCTTTTATTCGTGTTTCTATGAAGTCAGCGACTTTTTGTTCGCTGTATGTTTTTTCCGATTCTTGCAGCTTCAGTTGTTCCTGAATTGTCTCTAAGAGTTTGTCAACTTCTACAGGCTTCATTAGGTAGGAGTCAGCTTGTTTGTTTACTGCTGCAATCGCGTTTTTCAAAGTGGGAAAGCCCGTTATTATTATTTTGCGAGTTTTGGGAACTGCTGGTTTCATTTTCGTTAACAGTTCTGTGCCTTCCATGTCTGGAAGCCGTATGTCGATCAGAGCAACGTTATATGCTGTTGCTTCAGTTTTCTTTATGGCTTCGCTTCCGTTTTGCGCCACATCTACAGCGTATCCTTCGTTTTTCAGTATGGTCGACAGGGTTTTTCTTATATTCTCGTCGTCATCGACAACAAGAATTCTCACGGGATTAACCGTTACTTTTCACCTCCTTTCGCCAGTTTAGACTCTAATGGTAATGTTATAGTGAAGGTTGTTCCTTTGCCCACGGTGCTTTCAACCGTGATTTTGCCGCCGTGAGCTTCCACTACGCGCTTGCAGATGGGTAAGCCGAAACCCATTCCCTGCGCTTTTGTGGTAAACAGCGGCGTGAAAAGCTTGGCCATAACCTCGTCTGATATTCCTGTGCCCGTGTCTGCGAAGGCAATGTTTACGTTGCCGTTTGCTGTGGTGCTTCTGATTTTTAGCTTTCCTCCTTTGGGCATTGCGTCGATTGCGTTCTTGACGAGGTTGATGAATACTCTGACCATTTTGCCCATGTCCGCTTTAATGGTGGGTTCGTCTAGGGTGTAGTCTGCGATTTTGACGTTTGTTGGGACTTGGACCATAGTCAATGCTTCTGTTAAGAGTGAACGGGGTGAACAGTCTATGGGTTCCAGATGCATTTCTCTTGAGTAATCCAGCAGGTCGCTTATTATTTTGTTCGCGTGGTCAATTGAATTGTCTATAACTTCGAGCATTTCTTTTTCGCTGGAATCGGGGCTTAGTGCGCATTTCTTTTTCAGGTAATATGTTGCGTTTTTTATTCCTGTTAGGGGGTTGCGCAGGTCGTGTCCAACCATTCCAGCTAGTTCACCAATGGCTGCCATTCGTTCAGATTGGAGAAGTTTAGCGTGGGCTTGCTTCAATTCTTCAGTTCTTTTTTCAACTAATCGCTCTAGCCCCATGGAGTATTCTGCTAGTTCGCTTTGCATACGTTTCCTTTCCGTGATGTCCCTTGCGATGCTTAAGATCGCTTGTTTTCCTTGGTAAGTCACGAGGCTGGAGCTAATCTCCACTGGAATCGTTTTTCCATCTTTGGTAGTGTGCGTCGTTTCAAAAATTTGTACTTGATCTGCGGGCATTTCTTTGGCAAGATTTCTTATTTGTTCTCGGCTCAGGCTACTGTCGATGCCTGCTGGTCCCATGGAAAGCAATTCTTCTCGGGAATATCCCAGAACTTTAACCGCGGCATCATTCACATCTACAAAGTTTGCATCAAAATCGATAACATAAGCGGCGTCATTCATTCCGTTGATTAGTGCCCGATACTTCTCTTCGCTCATCCTTAAAGCGTCTTCAGCTTTTTTTCGCTCAGAAACATCTCGTACCATCCCTAACAGGTGAATCTCATTATCAAGTCTCAATAGTGAAACAGAAATTTCTACTGGAAAGTCTGTACCGTCTTTGCGAAGAGCTGAAGCGCTGAAAGTTGTTCCACGAAATTGCTCTGTAGTCTCAAAAGGTTCTTTAAGAAACTTAGAAAATAATTCATGATGCGCAGGTGGGACAATTGAGTCTGGTATTCTTTTACCTATGATCTCTTCGTTTGTGTAGCCAAACATTTTTTCAGCCGCTGGATTCCAATAAACAACTTTACCTGCGTCATCTACCAAAATGATTGCGTCCAACGCAGAGGTGCTTATTGCGCGGAACATTTCTTCGCTTTCATGCAGTGCATTCTCTAGTGCCTTGCGTTCGGTGATGTCTGTGAATACTGTGGCAAATTTTCCTTTAGCTGGGGAGAAAACAGAGATGCTGAAATGCTTGTTAAGCGGTGGAAAATAGGTTTCGAAAAATGTGGGTTCTCCGGATTCCGCCACTTCCGTATAGGTCTCTATGTAGGGTGGCTCAGTTGCACCGTAAAGTTCTGAGGCTTTCTTGCCAATGGCTGTCTCCCGCTTTATTCCAGTGAGCAGCTCATAAGCAGGGTTAGCGTCTAATATACGGTAATCCACTGCCTTGCCTAACTTGTCATAGATTACTTCGTGAAGGCAAACTCCCTCATCCATCGCGACAAACAAGGAATGATATTTCTCTTCGCTTGCCCGTAACTTCTCTTCAAGTTGCTTGCGCTCAGTTATGTCTTTTGTTATAGACACAAGACCTACGATGTTTCCCGCTGCGTTTCTAATGACGCTTCCTGAGGCTTCTGCAGGGAATTCTCGGCCGTCTTTAGTCAAAAAGATAAGCTCCATATTCTTTGCCGAACCATTTTTGAGGAGCGTTTCCATCAACTGCTGTCCTCTTTGGCGTTCTTTTGGCGAAATCAGTTCGAAAGCGCTTTTACCGATTAACTCATCTTTTGATGCAAAACCATGCAGAGCTACCGTGGCTGCGTTGCATTCAACAATGCATCCATTCAAATCGACAACTGTAATGGCATCAGGAGATGAGTTGAAAACCGTTTCCAGTTTCTCCTTGCTTTCACTGATCTCTCTAATCTTCTCCTCTACAAGCACTTCCAGTTTCTCAGCGTACTCCTTAAGTCGCCTTTCACCGCGCTTTCTTGGAGTGACCACGCGGAACATAACAAGAATTGCAGTTTGCCCAGCATAGTCAATCTTATTTGCGCGCACCTCAAGAGGGATAGGTTTACCGTTTTTAGCAACAAATTTAATTTTGTATGGGCTAATGTCTATACCCCTTAGCCTTTTTTCTATGTTTTGCCGAAGAGCGACCTTGGTTTTTTCAGTGAAAAACTCAAAATTCTCAATGTTCGTTCCAACTACTTTTTCTGCACTTAACCCTGTGACTTCCTCAAACCCCTTGTTCACCTCTAAGAAAGTTCCCGTTAAATCAACGACAACAACAGGGTCAGCTATGAAATCCAGAGGAACCGAAATTTTTTCTTTACTTTTGCAACTCTTTGTGTTCATTCGGTAGAATCCCCATTTCCAATTCACCTTTGCGGGCTTTCTCATAATTCTGGCGCATGAGGTTTACGTACTCTTGAAATGTCATTTCTGGAACAATCCATTTGCACAAAGGCCACTCGTATTCAGGCCACTTGCAGGAAACTCCAATTTTCTCATGAAGCTTTCTCATGCATAAAAGCTCAAGTGTTCTAGCGCCTAAACCAAAGATTTTTTCAAGCGCTTCCGAGAAATCCTTGATTCTCTGGGGGATTTCCAGTCGCTTAATGTTAAATGTTTTTTCTAAGTGGAAATATATTGATGCCGCTACGTTTTCACCTAGAGATGATACCGCTTCGTCGATTGATGCAAGTAGCATTTTGTTGAAGTCTGGCTTTGGCTTGTTTCGCTTGCGCAACTCTTATGGCCCCACGTTTTTGGTTTCCTTCTCGCAAAAGCGTGTTTTCTTTTTTTGTTCAATTTGTCGCATATTGCCTCGTAATATATAATAGTTTGTTCGTGCTTCGGCTAAAAGCGTCAACAAAACAGGCAATAAAGGCACATCCCTAGAAATCCGCATATCAGTCAACACTCCTTCATGTTCAGAATTTAAATACTTTGTGAACCACTAATCCGTCTGAATTGCAACACGCCAATCGCTGTTTGTCACTGCGCCAACGCTACAGTAAGCTATATGTGCTCAGCGAAACAAACCTGTAACAACCGCTCAAAGTTCCCACGTGTTCTATCCCATTTGTAACGCCTCAACGCACCAACAAGCTCGTTGAGGTTTTTTCCGCCGAGAACTTCAGCCGCCATGCTGGCTACAGCGCTGTTGCTTGCAAAAAGGTATTGGCACATGGCTGTTACGTTTGCGGGTTTACGATTGACGCTGGCAGTTTCAAAATCCACAATGAACGGGTGCTGCGCCGTGTTAACGATTACGTGTTTGGGTGCTTTGCTGAGTTCACCGTGGTCCAAGCCAGCTGCGTCTAACCGCCAGCACTGCTCCAAAACCTCTTGTAAAACACTGCGCACCTGTTCTTTTTGTTTATTTGTCTCAAGCCAGCTGGGCAGCAGGTCCCCATCGATAAATTGCATCAGCAGAAAGTTGGTGCTTACGCTTATGAATGTGGGTCCCACGTTTACCGAGTTGGCCTTTGTTAGCATTTCTGCTTCGTGTTGTAATCCCTGTCTGTCAGCGTCTACTCGTCGTATTTTCAACGCTGCCCTTTGCTTGTTTAGGTGGGCTATTACGGCTATGCCTACGAAGCCTTTGCCCAGAACTGGCACGTTGAAGGCGGCTGCTTTGCCCGTGAATTCCACGGCTTTGACGCCGTGTTTTTTCAGTTCTGCAAGGCGTGTTTTCAGTTCTGTTTCGCTTGCTCGTGGATAGCAGAGAACCGTGGCGTAGGGTTCTTGCGTGAGGTTTGCAATTGGGATTACTGCAGGGTTGTTCACGGTGGTTGGTCTTCCTTTTTCAGCCAACAGAGTAAAATGTAAGCGGATTATAAATTTAATAGGGACTCTTCAGTCACTAAAAACTTGCCTTTAAGCTGGGTTACAGGATGCCACGGTTCAGACAAACTGCCGAGATACTACGGTTGATGAGTAAAACAGAGCCTGTTCGGAACTTGGGGGTAATCGCTCATATTGACCATGGAAAAACCACTTTGACTGATTCGCTACTGGCTGGCGCAGGCCTGCTGTCCTCGAAAGTGGCTGGTTCAGCTAGGGTTTTGGATTATCTTGAGGAAGAGCAGAAACGCGGCATAACCATGAAAACCGCAAACATATCCCTGCTGTACCGAACGGCAACCGATTCTTACGTAATCAACCTTGTGGATACGCCTGGGCACGTGGACTTCACGGGCAAAGTTACCCGAGCATTGCGCGCCATAGACGGTGCAGTCGTGGTTGTTGATGCGGTAGAGGAGATAATGGCGCAAACCGAAATCGTCACGCGGCAAGCGCTTGAAGAACGCGTGCGCCCAGTGCTGTTCATAAACAAGGTAGACCGCTTAATCACCGAGCTGAAATACAACGCTGAACAAATCCAGAAAAAGTTCACGCAGATAATAGACCGCTTCAACGATTTAATCGAGGTTTACGGCGAATCACCGTTTAAAGATACGTGGAAAGTGGATGCCGCGAAGGGCAGCGTTGCGTTTGGTTCCGCATTGCACAAGTGGGGTTTCACGCTGGGCACTGCTAAGCAGAAGCGCGTAAAATTCAGCGACATCATAAACGCATACGCAAACGCAGACTATGAGAAATTGCAGAAAACTATTTCGCTTCACGGCGCAATACTGGACATGGTTGTTAAGCATGTTCCAAACCCGTTGGAAGCCCAAAAGTACCGTGTGGAAAAAATCTGGAAAGGCAACTTAACCTCAGAAGTGGGGCAAGCCATGGTGAACTGCGATGCCACTGGCGCCGTGGTTATGGGCGTGACAAACGTGCAAGCAGACGCAGATGCAGGCTCAATCGTGAGTGGACGCTTGTTCTCAGGCACTTTGAAAACTGGCTGTAAGGTTTACCTTGTTGATGCTTGTGCGGAAGGCGTGGTGCAGCAGGTTTCTATTTTCATGGGTGCTTTCAGGGAGCCAGTAAGCCAAGTAGCGGCTGGCAACGTGGCGGCTTTAAGGGGGTTGACTGCTGTAAAGGCAGGCGAAACCATAGTTGACTTGGAACACAAAGCGGATATTGTGCCTTTTGAGCGTGTAAGGTACGTTTCAGAGCCAGTGTTAACAGTGGCGGTTGAGCCTCGTGACCCTAAGGATCTACCGTTTCTGCTTGAAGCGTTGACGAAGTTGCCTGTGGAAGACCCGAACGTTGCTGTTGAGGTTAACAGGGAAACAGGCGAATATTTGTTAAGCGGCATGGGCGAGTTGCATTTGGAAGTTGCCGTGAAGCTTCTAGTCGGGTTTGCAGGCGGAATTGCAATTACTGCGTCTCAGCCGAGAGTTGTTTACAGCGAAAGCGTCACGCGTAAAGGTGTGGTTGCGGCGGCTAAAAGTCCCAATAAGCAGAACAGGTTTGCGGTGCAAGTAGAGCCATTAACTGAACAGGTAATTAAGCGGATTGAGCAGGATGCGCAAACGCGGGACATGGCAGATGTGCTTGCTGTTGACGGGCAGCGGGACAATCTGCTGGTGGACTGCACGGGAAAAACCGCGCTAACTCGCAGCGTGGCGGCTTCTGTAGTTTCGGGTTTCGAGTACGCTTGCAGGGCTGGTCCATTATGCGGCGAACCGTTGAGGCACGTGAAAGTTGATTTGGTGGAGCTTCAGCTTAGCGAGGACGCTAAGAAGTGTGATCCTGTGGAAGTTATGCGTGGCATGGGCAAAGCTGTTTTCGGAGCGGTTTTAAGGGCTGCGCCTGTGTTGCTTGAGCCTGTTTACCGAACGGTGGTTTCGGTTCCCACGGAATTCGCTGGGGAATGCTCGCGGATTTTAAGCAGCAGGCGCGGAAAACTCGTGGGTTTTGAGCAGAAAGGCGCTTTGGCTGTTGTTACGGGTTACGTTCCAGTCTCGGAGACGTTTGGTTTGTCTGAGGAGTTGCGGTCGGCAACTTCGGGTCGTGCTTTTTGGCAGTCTACGCTGGATTGCTGGCGGAAAGTGCCTGAAAAGTTGGCTTTGAAGCTTATTGCGGAAACGCGGAAAAGGAAAGGCTTGCCACCTGAAGTTCCTAAGCCTGAACGGTTCGTGGAGGACAGCAGTTGAAGCTTGGTGCAACGCCGTTTAATTTGGATGTTACGCTTTGCTGTGGGCAAGTTTTCAGGTGGACGAAGAAGGGTGATTGGTGGTACGGTGTTGCCGCAGACAAAGCGTTCAAAATACGGCAGGCAAATGCGGAGTTGGATTTTGCAAATGTAGACAAAAAGTTTGTTACGCATTATTTCGGCTTGGAGGATGACTTGCAGAGAATCCGCGAGAGCATAGGCAGAGATGAACACGTCAAGAAAGCGTTTCAGGCGTTTTGGGGTTTGCGAATAGTGAGGCAAGACGCATGGGAATGCCTTGTGTCTTACATTTGTGCCACGTACAAGAGTATCGCGGCTATACGGCAGATGCTGTTTAGGCTGGCGGAACGGTTTGGAGAGCGAGTAGTGCTGGATGGCTGTGATTTTTACACGTTTCCTGTAGCAGAAAAGCTGGCGAAAGCAACCGTGGGCAGTTTGGCAGCGTGTGGGTTGGGTTACAGAGCTAAGTACGTTCTTGAAACTGCAAAGAGGGTTTGCGAAAGCGGTTTTGATTTAGAGAGCTTACGTGGGATGCCTTATCAGCAGGCAAAGAAGGTGTTGATGAGTTTTTCGGGTGTTGGCGCGAAGGTTGCTGATTGCGTGTTGCTTTTTTCTTTAGGGCGGTTTGACGCGTTTCCTGTGGATGTTTGGGTGAAACGTGCTTTGCTGAATCATTACGCTGACCAATTCTCCGAAGAGTTTGTTGAGAGAGTGAGCGCGAATAGGTCGTTCAGCAACTCGGAGTATGAACGGTTGAACGCGTTTGGCAGAAGCTATTTTGGCGAGTATGCGGGATACGCACAGGAGTACCTTTACCATTACGAGCGAACGCAATGCTGAATGTTGTTCTCTAATGTGCTCGGTGAGACTATAGCCCCCTTATTTAAAGCAACCATAATCTGGTTCTGAGAGTTATTCTGCTTCTGGTTGACCACACCAGCGAACCAGCATATTTGGAGCCTAATAGCAGTTGTATGCAGAAACCTATAGGGGGTCTACTCGCAGCGGTAGTTTTCAAATCAGAGACGGAGCAAACACAGGTTCACTCTGCGCAGACATCGCCAAGAACCGTGGAGTGCTTTGTGTGTGTTGGGAATGCGGAAAACGTTTAAATTCCCTCAAAAACAGCAATAATAACCGAAGCATAGCG
>CAZYUQ010000004.1:0-28844 GCA_964650565.1 uncultured Candidatus Bathyarchaeia archaeon
GGCGTGATAGGATTAAGCATAACCAGTAAGATAGCGCGGTACTACGGTTTGCCCGTAGATCATGGAGTTCTCGTGACAAAAGTGGCAGAGGGGAGCCCTGCGAAAGACGCGGGAATGATGGACGGCGACATAATTCTGGAACTGGATAATATGGAAACTCGCCGAATTGAAGATTTGGTTGAAGGAATACACAAGCGGAAAAGCGGGGACAAAGTCAAAATCTTTGCCTTGCGCAACGGCAGGGAACATTTCTTTGAGCTGAAACTGAGTGAAGCACACTAAAGTTTCCGTTTTGAACGCGAAGTGGGAGGAGGGAAATTGAGCCTAGAAGAGATTAAAGAAATCTTGACAAAATGCAAAACCATTGCAGTGGTGGGGCTTTCAAGAGACCCTGACAAAGACAGCCACCGAGTAAGCACGTACCTGAAAAAGCATGGCTTCAAAATTGTTCCAGTGAATCCATTTGCAGATGAGGTTCTCGGCGAGAAAAGCTACAAAAGCCTTCTGGACATCCCAGCGGAAATCCAGAAAACACTAGATGTTGTTGACGTTTTTAGGCCAGCAGCGGATGTGCCGCGGATAGTGGAGCAAACCGTTGAGCTGAAAGCCAAGCATGGAAAGCCCTCTGTGTTTTGGATGCAGTTGGGGATAGTTAATGAGCAAGCGGCGGAGACTGCTAAAAAAGCTGGGTTCACCGTGGTTATGGACAGGTGCATGATGGTGGAGCACATGCGTCTTTTTCGCAGCGAACACGCGTAGCGCTTGGCTTATGCTATGCCGCCTAGAATTAGCGATACGACAGTTGCGATGAGGACTATGGCGATGGTTTCGGTTAATGTTACTTTCCAGTGTACGCGGGTTTTCTTGGAGCGGTAACGAACCAAGAAGATGCCGACGATAACGGCGACTACTGCCAGCGACAGGATGAGGTCGAGAGGAGACGGTAAGAGTATGTAGGTTACTATGGGTATGCTTCCAGCGAGGAAAGTTGTGGTTCCGCAGATCACCGCTGCGTAAACGTTTGACCTGTGTATTTCCTTACCTAGCAAAGTAAACAGCTTCTTAACTATCAGCAGTGACTTGGCGCGTTCTTTCTTGTCTGGGATGTCGCTTAAGCTGTAGTTCATCAAAGTCTGCAGGGTCATGATGTCAGCTAAATCTTCGGTTATGCCGCCTAAGAGGAAACTGGAGAAGTTGGTTATGGCAACTGCGCTTAACGTCAAGAAAGCAGCGAAAACCGTTTGCGAAGGAGTTAACGCTGAAGTGAAAGCAGCTATGAAAGCAGAAAGAATAACCACTAACCCAGTTATTGAGCCGTCAACTAGCCCAGCGACAACCTCAAGAATTGGTTCCTTCTTCAACAGCAAGCTTTCCCATTCTTTACCCAGCTTGCGCCCTTGCTCAGTTAATTGCACAGTGCCGTTAGTATCGACAATGAGCTTTTCAGACGCCATTTCCTCCAATGCCTTGTCAAGTTCGCTCATTTCGACGCAAGTGTAGCTTGAGCAGACTTTGTCGAGGCGGCGCTTAAGAGAAGTCTTCCGCATCTTCCTGCCTTTGCTAAGGTTCAGTAGAACAATTATTCTTATAACATCAGGCAACTCTTGGATTTCAAAAGACACTCAGATAGTCACCGTTAAACGCTGAAAAAAAGGTAAACCACACTAATAACTCTTATGCGGCTTCCAAACCGCTTTCGCATTGAAAAAATAGCAAAAACCGCAGAAAAAGCACAGCGACTGAGCCATAATGGCGCAGGTTCACTAGTCAATCTTCTGCAGGGCTGCTTCGATTCCCTCGTAATTCGGCTCTACATCTGGATCGTCTGTCGACCACGCGTAACGCACCACGCCGTTTTTGTCTAAAATAAATATGGAGCGCTTGGCAACCGTGTAACCCTTAAGCCCGCCAAAGTCAGCTGACTCGACACCGTAGGTTTTTATGACTTCGCGCTTGTAGTCACTTAGCACGGGAAAAGGCAGCCGGTTCTTCACGGCGAAAGCCTTATTCGAGAACGGGTCATTCACGCTTATTCCAATAACTTGCGCTTTCAAGTCGACTAGTCTAGCCATGGAATCTCGGAAAGCACACATCTCTTTCGTGCACACGGCTGTGAAGGCGCTGACAAAAAAGGCTAGAACTACTTTGCGGCCACGGTAATTCTTCAAGCTTCTAAACTTAAGTTCAGTGTCGGGTAAGGTGAAGTCTGGTGCATTATAGCCAACTTTTACGGTGTTAGACATGCAAAATGGACCTCAATTAAAGACCTATGGTTCAGTCTTATAAACAGTGATGGTTTTTCAGTTAAAAGTGAACGCGGACGGGCAAAACCTGTTCAGCACGCAGGCATCGCATTTGGGTTTCTTTGCGTTGCACACGCGTCTGCCGTGGAAAATCAGCAAATCCGTGATGCGCATCCAATCGGCTTTCGGAACGATACGCATCAAATCTGCTTCAATTTTCTCTGGGTTATCATTTTCCGTGAGCCCAAGCCGCTGGCTAAGCCTGCGCACATGAGTGTCCACTGCTACGCCTTCGACGATGCCGTAAGCGTTGGTTAAGACGATGTTGGCGGTTTTGCGCGCTACGCCTGGGAGCTCAAGCAGTTCCGCCATGGTTCGCGGTACTTGCATGTGGTATTTCTTAACCAGCAGTTGGCAGCAGTTTTTTAGGTGTTTGGCTTTGTTTCGGTAGAAGCCTGTGGATTTTATGTCCTGTTCAAGGTCAGCTAATTCAGCGTTGGCGTAGTCTTCGGCTTTCGTGTATTTTTTGAACAGTTGTTTGGTTACGATGTTGACGCGTTCGTCGGTGCATTGCGCAGAAAGAATAGTAGCTACCAATAGCTCAAGCGGGTTCTTGTAGTGCAAAGCGATTTCCGCGTCCGAATACTCTTTCTCAAGCAGCAGGAGAATTTTTGCTGCGCGTTCTTTGGGTTCGAGGTAAATTTCTGGTCGCTTCACTGCTGCAACCTCATGAATACAGGTGTTTTCTCTGAACAAAAACTTTTACTCTGAAAAAGCTTAACATTAAGTTGGAGGTGAAGCATTATGGGTATGAAGCTTAAGGTTGACGGTAAAGAGATACCGCTTAACGAGTTTGTGGAGAGACTTTTAAACGGGACAATAGTTGGCGCTGTGACTTCTTTGAAGGGAATAAAAGAGGATTGGAAAAAAATCGAAGTGGAGATTTCAAGCTGAAAAGTCGATGCGCGGGACTATTTCCTCGAAAAGCTCCTTTTTCGCTTTGCAGATTGGGCAAACGTAGGGCGGTTCATCCCTGAAAACCACGTAGCCGCATTGCTTGCAGTACCACAATTTCTTTTTAGGCGCAGAAACCTCCTTCACTTCTGCTTTAGCTGCTGCTGTAGTTTCAGCTTTTTGCGTTGCTGCTGCGGGTGAAGCAGTAGATCCGTAGGCTTTTGCCTGCTTCTCAATAGGTCTGCGCTCAGGAACAGGTTGCAATTCAGCTTTGCCTTCGTGAATGTCTTTCCTAACGTACAAGCCGCAGTAGCATGAGCCGAATTCTTGGACATCGGCATCGCGGTAGTCGCAGGGGCAGAGTATGTCGCGGTCGTATTCGAACTTTCCAGATGCTAGTCTGCAGGGGCATGAGGGGTAACTGTAGCGTTCTTCGTTTTGTTTTAAGCCTTCGAGTAGGCTTTGGAGGAATTTGGGGTCAGGGTTTAGGTAGTAGCCGTAAGTTCGTGCGTCAGCTTCTGCTCTTTGGCGCACTGCTTCTATTGTGGTCATATTCCGAGGGTCTCCTTGAACTTGTCTTTGCGGAAGCCAGTAATTAAAACGTTGTCGTCTACGATTATGGTTGGGTAGCTGAGGCTTCCACCTTTGCTGATGATGTGCGCGCGAATTTTCTCTTTGTCTTTTTCGTCGCAGAGGTCAACATCCACGTAGTCGTATTCAATGTCATGGTCCTTCAGGTACTGCTTGGTCATTTTGCACCATACGCAGGTGCTGAGCGCGTACACGAGAACCTTATGCGCAGTGTTTTTGCCTGAAACTTTGGAAAAGTTCATGTTCTCACGCTTATTCTTTTTCGTTAACGCGGATATAACTGTTTAGCTGACTTAAGCTACATGAGACTATCGCGTGGAAAAAGCTGATAATTTACTCGCGAAGAAGGTTTAGCCTACGCACCACCCGAAGCGCTTTATGGTGGATGGGAAAACTTTTTCCTCCAACATTAAATCACGTAGGCAAACAGGGTCTGTTTCCAGATAGTCTCCGCTGCAGGCGTAAGCTCTGCCTCTGCAGCCGCCGCATGTCTCGCGGTATTCGCATTCGCCACATTGCCCTTTCAACAGGCTTCGCTGTCGGAGTTCCTTGAGAACTTTTGAGTTGCGCCAGATGCTGGTGAGGCTTTGCTCTCGGATGTTGCCAGCTTTCACGGGCAAGAAAGTGCAGGGATACACGTCGCCATCGGGTCGCAAGCTAAAATACAAGATGCCCGCGTGACAGCCGATGGGTTCGTGAACCCAGAATTGCTTTAAGAGCAAATCGCGCGGTTTGGTGTCATTGAGTATGTGCATTTCCGAGGCGATTTCTGGGTAAAGTGGAACTCCGCCTGACATGGTGAAGACCATTTCGTTTTCTTCCTGCATTCGCTGGAGATATTGTATGAGACTGACGCGCTGCGCTTGGCTCATCGCTTCGTCCATCACGTCTTTTCCGCGCCCCACAGGAACCAAGTCGTAGACGGCAGCTTGCTCCACGCCCAATTTAGCCATTAACGCTATCCTTTTGGGCATGTCGCTGAAGTTGTTTTTTAACGCCATCGTGGTGACAACAACTTCCAAATCAACATCCAAGCAAGCTTTTATGGCGTTCACAGCCTTCTCAAAGGCGCCTGGCACGTTTCGAAGTTTGTCATGACTTTCAGGCACGCTTGAGTCAAGCGGTAGGCCAACAGCCATTATTCCTGCCTCCTTGAGTTCCCATGCTACTTTATGGTTAAGCAGCACGCCGTTTGTGAGCATCGCGGGGATAATGCCCGCGTCAATGCAGTATTCAGTTAATGTCAGAACGAAGTTTTTTCTGAGCAGGGGTTCTCCACCGCTGAAAATCAGCGCTTCAGTGCCCAGCGCTGCCATCTCATCTATTGCGCGCATCGCTTCTTGCAGGTTAAGCTCGTTAGCCAAAGCTTCTTTAGCTGAAACATGGCAGTGCAAGCATCGAAGGTTGCAGGCTTTAGTGACGGCATACGACACGATCAGCGGCGTGTTCAACTCGCCTTTCAAGCCAGTGCCAAAGAGCTTTTGGCGAAGCAACAGTTCTACGAGTTTAAACCCTATGCCCACAAAATCACTCTTCTGCTGTGTTCACAGGAAAAATGCATCTCGTTTGGATGCTGCAAATTTCATGCACCTGAATTTTAGGACCTTGAGCGAATCACCCACAGCTGTATGGCTCTCCGCAGAAGCCACGCCGTAGCAAAAATCAAAGCCACAGCGACCACGGCAGCCAACAGGTTAGGTCCAATGTCAACTTGTGCTAGGGCAGTCTGCGTTTCTGGAGCCAAATCGCTGATGCGGATTTCGTCAATAGTGACCTCAGCATCGTGCCCAAAATAGACTTCTGTGCCATTAATCATGGAACCCGCTGGATTCTGCTTCCCATAAAGAGCCGTCACAGTTTGCTCCACGCCATTCACGAACAAGTGCATGCCCGTGGCGAGGCTGCGGCTGAAGGCGACGTGTAGCCACTCGTTCAAGGGCACAACGGGCTCAGTGGTTACTATTTCGTTGAATCCGTCCGTGTCAGTGTACACGTAGCCGCTGAGGGCTCCTGCAGGCACTGTGCAGCCGTTTTCAGGTATGCCTGCTTTCACGGCGATGCCGTAGATTCGGGTGACGCTCTCCGAGGTGGCGTCGGTGCGCGTGCATTTGACCACGATGTTGTTGTAGGTTACGTTTTTGAAGCCCTGCACGCTTATCCAAGCTTCAACCTTGACTTCTTTGGAAATGTCTAGGCTGGTGGAGACTGGCACGTATATGGGCTGGGGGGAAGGCGGAAAACCAACCAGAAACCGAATGGGCACGTAAACGCCGTTGCTTCCGTCAAATTTCATAGCCTTGTCAAATTTGCCCCCGACAAGCGTAGGATAGCTGGGCGCGTGCACCAAGGTTCCTGGGTTCTGCCCCGTTGCGTCGGGTGTTACTTCGTTATAGCCATCAGGCAATATTTCGTCCAGATGCCACAATCCAACAGTGTGAGAGCCCGCTGAATCCTGCGCTTTCGCTGAGGCTGAGAACGCTGCGCTTAGCAGGCTTGTCAGAAGTAAAGTCAGCATTAGCCAAGTTGCCGTTTTGTTTCGTGTTTTCTTGGGTCTGGCTTCTCTGCTCGATAACAAGATAGCCGTTTTCATGTGTTTATCACAAGTTACTCAGTTCCAAAAGTCTGATTTAGCTCTCCCTAGAGAACAGAGTGTTCTCCAAAAAGAACGGCACTGGAACATCCAGCGCCACCAGCCAATTACAGCTTGGAACTTGCGCTCTGTGCAACGCGTGCCGTGTTATGCTGGTCTTAGGTTTCCGACGGCGTTCTGAACCACTTCCGACAGCGCAGGGTGAATGTACATGGCTCGCAGAATAGGCGCGAAGGTTTTGTCTTCAGTAGCCATGGCGTTCACGATTTCCTGTATAAGCAGGGAGGCTTCAGCGCCTATGATGTGCCCACCCAAGAGTTTCCCTGTTTCTTGTTCCGCAATGACTTTGACGAAGCCTGCTGGCTCGCCCATTGCGCCGCCCATCGCCGTGTCCTTGTAAAACGCCCTGCCAACCAAGATTTTGTGCCCATGCTGTTTAGCTTCAGCTTCCTTCAAGCCGACAGAGGCGACTTGCGGATGAGTGAAAACCGCATGCGGCGCCGCCGAATAATCCACTTCCACCTTGTGCTCGTGAACAGCGTTGTGCCACGCTATGCTGGCTTCGTAGTTAGCCACGTGCTTGAACATTTCTTTGCCGATGGCGTCGCCGAAAGCCCAGATGTTCTTTTTGCTGGTTTCAAGGTAGGCGTTCACTTTAACGTAGCCGCGTTCATCCAGCTTCACGCCTGTTTTTTCAGGCTTCAAAAGGTCAGAGTTTGGAACACGTCCCGCAGCAACCATCAACGCGTCAGCAGTGAACTCGCTGAGGCTACCGTCCTCGCGGTTTCGCGCCACCACGGTTTTCACTTTGCCCTTCTGCTTCGCGCTTACAACTTCGAAGCCAGTGTGAACCGCCATCCGCTGCGCCAACTCCTGTTTCAGCAAATCCGAGATTTCAGGCTCTTCTTCAGGCACGAGTCTAAGCGGTCGTTGGATTATGGTGGTTTTTGTGCCGATGCCTGAAAAGAAGTGCCCGTACTCAACGCCTATGTAGCCGCCGCCCACGATTATGATGCTTTCAGGCGGGGTTTCCAACTCCAGAATAGTGTCGCTTGTCAAATAATCCACCTGCTCAATGCCCTTGATTGGGGGGATGCTGGGGCGCGCGCCTGAAACAATGAAAATCCGCTTGGCAGTTATCTTATGCTCGCCTACCTGCATGGTGTAGCCTGATGTGAACGTGCCCACGTCTTTGAACCAAGTAAGCCCTGGTGTGGTTTGCACTGCGCGGGCTTGCATGGAAGAGTCGCCGTTAACCAAACTGTGCATTCGGTTCATTATGTTCTTGAAGTCAACCGCGTTGACCGCGGCGGCTACGCCTATCCGCTGCGCCTCGTTAAGGATGGAGACAACATCAGCTGGGTAGATGAGCATTTTTGAGGGAACGCAGCCGCGGTTTAGGCAGGTGCCGCCCATAGGTCCGTTGTCAACGACTGCTGTTTTTAAGCCGCTGCCCACAGCCGTAGAGGCTATGAGCATGCCGGAGCCTGAGCCGATTACTAGGACATCAAATTTTTCCATGATAAAGCCTCTGTATAGCTAGAAAGGCGGGGATTCCAAATAAACCTTTCAACCCGCGCTACCGCGTTGCAACGGGACTGGAAATCTTTATGTGCACCCTGAAACTATACTAGCGTGGGGGTTGTTATGTCAAAAGCTAAAAAAGCAGAGGAGACTAAAAAGAAAAAAGCCTATTACTACAAGAAAAAAGAGAAAAAAGCCACAGACGTAAAAAAGAAGTAAGCATTATTCGCTCAGAAATTTTGGAAGGCACCGCGCATCACTGATGGGATTGAACCGTTCAAGCTCACTTTTCGCTAAGGGCAAAACTATCCGCGACACTAAACCGTGCAGGCTATAGGGCAGCCGAATCAAGCGCATTTCGCCCACGGTTACCCACTCGTCAATCCCGAAGCCCTTCGCCTTCACCGCCCGCGCAAGCGCCCGCCTTTCCGCAACGCTTAACGCGTAAGCTTCAGGGTCAAAAACGTGAATGTGAAAGCCCCTGCCAGAATAAACAATGCACAGCTGAGAAAACTCCTTCTCCAAATACTCGTACAAGCTTAGAGCTTGCTCCTTAACCAGTTCCAGTTCTATGGCGCAGAAGCTTAAGCCTTGGCCGCGTTTCATTTTGTCGGCTAGGCTACCGTGAACTGGGCAGGTTATGTTTTCTGGGTCAAGGTCGAAGGCTAATTCTTGTCCTGTTTTGTGGTTGTTTGCGTCGTAGACGTTTCGGTCGTAGTACGCAGCTTCAGGCAAGAACTCAAGCAGGTAGTCGCGCACTTCGTTTAGGTCGTGGTATTCGTCGATGATTATTGTGGTACCAGCTTCTTCCTTGTACTTTCGCGGGTAAATTCTGGTGTGCCTGCCCATGATAACGGCGAATTTCACGCAGTTCAGCCTTTCGCCGAACCACTCTGCGACTTTGGCGAGGTTGAATTCGTCAGTGTAAAACTGTTTACGCTCGTTCAAAGTGGCGTACCGCATGCCGCTGGGTAAAGAGTACTTAGCCATTTAGACCAATAGAGGATACGCGCAGAGGCAAAAGAGGTTTTGGGTGCAATAACGGTTTCATGCACGTAATTGGGATGCGAACAGGTTTTTAGATTCTGAGGCGCTGGTTCAAATGCTCTTTTGATAGTTCAACGCTTTGGAACTGGCTGACGAAAAAGTGCATTTGGGTTCTCTTAGCGCTCTTTTTCATTGTACTTTTTTCATTATGTAAAATGCAGAGCGGAAGTGGTCATGGTCTTTTTTGACCATTTCCATCTCGTTTTGGAACTGCTTAAGGAACTTGAGAGCATCTGAACTGTCAGCGTACTTCTGAAACAGAGCATCCATTTTTTCTTCTATAGGCGCGTAGAACTCGGTCCACCAAGCGTCCTCAGGCAATAAAACAGTATCTTCGAGCCTGTAGCCGCACTGAGGTATTCGCGAGAGGGAATCTGCAACATACTTTATTGGGTAATGAATGACCAAGTAGCCATTGTTCTTAAGCAGTCTACGCCATTCCTTGAGGGCGCCTTCGAACCCAAGTGTTCTGAAATAACCCTCCACCCAGATAACATCGAAAGCCTCATCAGGGAACTTCATCTCAAACAGTGAAACGTTGATGGCTTTAACCCTGTTTGATAATGCTTCTTTCCTTATTTTTTTGTTGAGTTCATCTATGCATGACTGGTCTACGTCTATTCCTGTTACTTCACCATCACTCAACTTTGCCAGTTCAATGGTAGGAACCCCAGAGCCACAACCGATGTCCAGTATCCGAGGTTTCTCCAACCGCGGCAGCCTTAGAAAGGCTTTTCGTGTATACTTGAGAAAAACTGCTCGCACTTGTTCTATTTCTTCAAGCACAACCATAGATATCAAATCATCAAGCTATTTCAAGTGAGATATTAGGTTTTTCTAAAATATGCACCATCACAAAAGTCATGACAAAAAACTTCCAAAAGTGGAAAACCTAATATTACTCGTTTTCGCTGAATTATAAAATGGTGAAAAGTTTTTGCCTATCGACCCTGATTTTCAGAGCAAACGCCAAGTTGTAGGAGAGCATAACGGCCACAAAGTTTGGGGACCCGTGGAACCGCCGAAGAAACTGGGTATACATGGAACGAATGTTGCTGTCGACTGGGATGTATGTGTTGGAGCCGGCGTGTGCATTGCCGTTTGCCCCGTGTCCCTTTATGACTGGGCAGAAGCTCCGGGGCACCCGACTTCTGAAAAGAAAGCCGACCCTGCGCGCGAAAAGGACTGCATCCAATGCTTAGCATGCGAGACGAACTGCCCAACTGCAGCGATTAAAATCACGCCGCCATAGACGCAGAGAAAGCGTAGCATAAGGTATAACCGAGGGCAAAGCAGTTACTAGTTTACGGTGAAGCAAAGCATGGGTAAGACTGATGAGAATTTGAAGGCGGCTTTCGCTGGTGAATCTCAGGCTAACAGGCGGTACTTGGCTTTCGCGCAGAAAGCTGAAGAAGAAGGCGCCACGCAGGCTACCAAGCTGTTCAGGGCAGCGGCGGCGGCAGAGACAATCCACGCGCTGAACCACCTGCGGATAACAGGCGAAATCAAAGCCACCATAGACAATTTGAAAACTGCGGTTTCGGGAGAAACCTTCGAGTTCGAGAAAATGTACCCCGAGTACATCAGCACAGCGAAGCAGGAGGGCAACAAGCAGGCGGCGTGGAGTTTTGATGTGGCAAACAAAGTGGAAAAGGTGCACGCGGGCTTGTTCCAGAAGGCAATCAACGCGCTGGAGAACAAGCAGGAAATGGCGAAGGGGGATTATTACGTGTGCAGTGTTTGTGGAAACACGGTGGAAGGCTCACCGCCAGAAAACTGTCCAATCTGTGGTGCTCCAAAAGCAAAATTCTTTAAGCCCGCTTGAAAATCATAGGCGTCACTCTCATCTTTTTCTTTTTTTCCGTAGATAGCCACTGGGCATTCAATAAGGTTATATCGCGCTTTAACTGAAGTTAGAGTGGTGATTTTTTGGGTTGCTGGAAATGGTTTAACGGAGTTCTGAAAGAAGCCGAAGTGACAGTTACAGACGCGAATAAAGCGAAAATCGACGGCGTCATCCACAAGTACATAGGCGAACAACCCAGCTTGGGACGGTGCTCCGCGGACTGGCGGAAAGCCCGCAAGGAAATAAACGAAAGCCCTGAAATGAAGAAGGAACTCATAGCAAAACTCAAAACGCTAGTCTAAAAACTGCAGAGTCAGCTTTCAAATCCCTCTTTCCCATTTTTTACTAGTATCTTTTATAGGAGACTATGCACCGATTTTGTGTAATAGGTAGATGGAAAGATGGATAAGTGGGAATGCACAATCTGCGGCTACGTATACGACCCAGAAGCCGGAGACCCAGAACACAACATACCAGCAAACACGCCTTTTGAGCAGTTGCCTGACGACTGGACTTGCCCAGTGTGCGGAGCAGCAAAAAGCAAGTTCGTGAAAAAGAACTAACTACAATAGCGCACAACATAGAAGCCGTACGGAAACACAGGAAAGAAAAGGGAAAAGTTAGGCTTTGATTTTTGCGGCTATTTGCCTGCCGAACTCAAAGCACTTCTTCAGGTCTTCAGCTTCTGGAATATACTTCACTTCCACGCCGGGTTCCAGAACGTCAAAGCCCGCTTTCTTCACCATCTCAGTCATGTTTTTCACTGCGCCGCCGCCCCAACCGTAAGAGCCGAAGAAAGCCCATACTTTGCCTCTAGGTTTTAAGCCCGTAGCGTAAGTGAGGAAAGCGCCTAGCGTGGGGAACATTTGGTTGTTAAGCGTCGGCGAACCCACAACGACTGCTTTGGCGTCGAGTATTTCGGTCACGGCTTCGGTCTGGTCCGCGGCACGCAGCTTCAGCAGTTTAACGTCTACGGCTTCGCTGGCTGCGCCTTCCGCTATGGCGCGTGCCATTTTGTCGGTGCTGCCCCACATCGTGTCGTGAACGATGACTACTTTGTTTTTAGCTTTGCCGCTGCTCCAGTCCAAGTAAGCTTGGATTATTTTGGATGGGTTGGAACGCCAGATTATGCCGTGGCTGGGCGCTATGACGGTGGGCGCGATGCCTAACTGGACTACTTCTTGAATCTTGCGCGTTATAAGCGGTCCAAAAGGCATCAAAATGTTGGCGTAGTACGTTGCAGCTTCCTCCATCAGCACGTGCCCGTCAACCTCATCATCAAACCGCTGCACGCTCGCAAGGTGCTGCCCGAAAGCGTCGTTGGGCATGAGGATTTTGTCTTCTTCCACGTACGTGAACATGCTGTCAGGCCAATGGAGCATAGGTGCTTCCACGAACCGTAACGTGCGTTTGCCAAGTTTCAACGTGTCACCTGTTTTCACGGTTTTGATGTTGAATCCTGCGCCGTAATGTTCGGTTATGGCGTCTTTTCCGCGTTCGGAAGCGATTATCGTGGCGTTTTTGGCGTATTCGGCTATTATGGGTAGACTGCTGGAGTGGTCCATTTCCACATGGTTAACTATTATGTAGTCTATTTTCGCGGGGTCTATTATTTCGCAGATGTTGCGCAAAAGTTCACTGGAAAACGTGTGCTTTACAGTGTCAACTAATGCTATTTTCTCATCCTGAATTAGATAGGCGTTGTAGGTGGTTCCTCGGCGGGTGACGTAGCCGTGAAAATCACGCAGGTTCCAGTCAACGACGCCGACCCAGTTTATGCCTTCCGCTAAAGTAGCTTTATTCATTTTTTTCACACATTCCTATTCTTTTAATACTTTTATGTTGTAGGAGATTTTGACGCTGGCTTTCTCAAAGAGTATCCCAACAGGACAGTGCTTTAACGTTACTTCATGGAGTCTTTGGATTCTATCCTGCGGCGCGTCAGTCTTAATTGCGATGTCGAATGCTTCTTCAGTTATGGTGCCTGCCTCGTCAGTTTTCAAAGCGGCAACTTTAACCGTTAAACCCTTCAGGGCGATGCGCATTCTCTGGGCTACCAGCGCTAGTATAGTTGCGTAGCAGCCTGCGTGGCTCATGACGCATAGTTCAAGCGGGGTAGCGCCTAAACCCGTGCTCATCTCAGCGGGCTGGTCAACTATCAGGCTGTGCGACCTAACATTGTCGAGGGCTATTCGGAAATCCTGAATTAACTGGGCTGTGGCATGAAGTTTCGCGGTCACTGTCTCATCTCCCTTATGGTCATTCAAAACCAGCAGAAAAAACCATTCGCATAAGTGTTTATATGGGTTTCGTCCTGCACAACACATGCCCAAGCAAAACGGGATAGAGGAACTCGTAAAGATAATATGTGACCAACAGCAATTAATCAATAGAATTTGTCAAGCCGTTATTAACTATACTTTATGAGGGGTAATGGTAAATGAGTTTGATACCTGACGACAAAAAAGAACAATTCAGAAACGAGCTTAAAGAGAAAATGGAGAACGCAGTAAAAATCGTGATGTTCACTCAGGAAATTGAGTGCAAGTTCTGCGCGGACACGCGGCAGCTAATCCAAGAACTTGCAGCTTTAAACGAGAAAGTAACAGCGGAAATTCACGATTTCGTAGCAGACGCCGCCAAAGCCAAAGAATACGGCATCACAAAGATTCCCGCGTTGGCGGTTATTGGCAAACGGGATTATGGCGTGAGAATCTACGGCATACCCTACGGTTACGAACTGCAAACCCTGAAAGAAGCAGTCATAAACGTTTCGAAAGGCAAAACTGACCTCTCAGACAAAACAAAAGTCATACTTGCCGATGTGAAAGCGCCCGTGCATATTCAAGTTTTCGTGACGTTGACGTGCCCGCACTGCGCTGCGGCAGCGGCAATTGCGCACAAATTAGCAGTTGAAAGCAGCATGATAAGTGCAGACGTCATCGACAGCAACGAGTTTCCGACTTTAGCTCAGAAGTACGCGGTCATAGGCGTGCCGAAGGTGGTTATTAACGAGAAGGTGGAGTTTATGGGCGCGTTCAGTGAGGACTTGTTCGCGGAGCATGTGGTGCTCGGCGCCTTTTAAGAGCTGGTGAAGATGAGCAAAACAATCAAAGACGAGGGCATATCCGTAGTTTTCGTTTACAGCGGGGACTTCATGGAACGCGTAATCCGCAACCTCATCAACGACCCGTGCTTCTGCCAGTCCTGCGGGCTCTACTGCGAATCATGCAAGTACAACGTCTACAGCTACGTGCGCAACATCCGCGCAGCCATACAACTGCCCAGCCCCGCTGACCTGCCAGCGTTCATTGACAACCCCGAAGAATACATGCCGAAGAAACTGCCGACGGCTGGCGTTTGTTTGGCTTCGGGCTTGCACAAGGACTTGCTGCTGGAGCTGCCTGAGCACATAGCGAAAGCGGGAATAAAAGCGTTAATTGCGCCCATAGAGGATTGGCAAGAAGTGCCCATGGGCATAAAGAAGCAAATGGAAGCAAAATGCGCGGAGCTGGGGCTGGAATGCGCGTTCCCGAAGCCGTTCTGCACACTAACGCCTGAAAAAGACAAGCCCACGATTGCAAGGTTCATAGCTGAAACCAACGTGGGGCGTCCCCTGCTGGAAATTTCGCTCACCACAATCGGCAAGGACGAGGTTATCGAGTGCGCGGTAGTTAGGCGCAGCGCCCCATGTGGTTCTACTTGGTACATCGCGCGGAAACTCGCAGGCGTCTCCACCAAGCAGGAGGAGTTATACGATGCTATTGCAAAGGCGCACCATAGCTACCCGTGCACGGCAACGATGAACACGGACCCAGAAACCAAGGAACCTATACTGCATATTGGCGGCTTCACGATAAGAGAAGAAGTAGACAAAGCCTTAGAAAAAGCGCGAGCTGAAAAATTAAAGGAGAAAAATGCTGCTTAATTGCGGGTAACACGCGGTTTTAGCAGTGTCCGCAGCAGCAGCCGCTTGGATGACCAGACTTGCCGCCAGTGAATTTCGCGGGGTTCTTGTCGAACGTTGCCTTGCAGGAGGAAGCGCAGAAGTAGTAGGTTTTGCCCATATAGTCGGATTTGAACTTGGCGGTTTTCTCGTCAACCATCATTCCGCAAACAGGATCCTTAGCCATAAATCATTTCACCTCCTCACGAACTTGTGGTTTGTCAGCGTTAAACTTTTCGAACTTGAACTTAGCCAGCTTAAGCGTGGCTGAGTTACTTACCACTGTCAAAGAGCTTATTGCCATGGCGCCTGCCGCGAACATGGGATTAAGCAGCCCAGCCGCTGCAACGGGAATCATGACTGCGTTGTAGATGAACGCCCAGAACAGGTTCGTATTGATTTTCCGCATGGTCTTCTTGCTGAGCTCCACCCCAAGCGCAACATCACGCAAATCATCCCTGATCAGCACGATGCCGCCTGTTTCCTTGGCAATGTCAGTTCCGCTGCCGATGGCAATGCCGATGTCCGCCTGCGCTAAGGCTGGCGCGTCGTTTATGCCGTCGCCTACCATTGCTACGACTTTGCCTTCGCTTTGCAGTTTTTTGATGGCGTCCACCTTCTGCCACGGCAACACATTCGCAATAACTTGCGTTATGCCTAGTTGGCGGGCTATGGCTTGGGCGGTTTTTTCGTTGTCGCCTGTTAGCATTGCCACTTCCAGCTGCATGTTTTTTAGTTGTTGGATGGCTTCGGCGGCGTTTTCTTTCGGCGTATCCATGGCGGCGACTATGCCTGCGGCTTCGCCGTCTACAGCCAGTATCATGGCGGTTTTTCCTTCGTTTTCCAGTTTTGCCAAATCAGCTTCTAACTGTGCAAACGGCACGTTTTGTTCTTGCATGAGTTTGCGGTTTCCTAGGAGTATGGTTTTGCCTTCGGCTGTGCAGCGAACGCCGCGTCCCGGCAACGCCTCAAAAGAAGTTGCAGCAACAAGCTTTACTTTGGCTTCTTGTGCGTGGCGGGTTATTGCTTCTGCCAGCGGGTGCTCGGAGCCTTTCTCGGCGATGCCTGCGTAGCGTATTACGTTTTTTTCTGTGAAGTCGTTGTAAGCTTTGATGTCGGTTACTGAGGGTTCGCCTTTGGTGAGGGTGCCTGTTTTGTCGAAGACTACGGTGCGGAGTTTGCGGGCTTTTTCCACGTATTCGCCGCTTCTCAGGAGCACGCCGTATTCGGCGCCTTTGCCTACGCCTGCTAGTATGGCGGTTGGCGTGGCTATGCCCAAGGCGCAGGGGCAGGAAATCAGTAGCACTGCGAGCAAAACGAGGAAAGCGTTTGAGAACGCTTCGCCTATTGGCAGGTTAAGGTAGAACGCGTAGTAGTAAAGCCATATGCCGAATGAGACAGTTGCCACTGAGAAGACTATAGGCACGAACCAGGCTACGATGCGGTCTGCGAATTTCTGCACCGGAGCGCTTGAAGCTTGGGCTTCTTCGACTAGGTGCACGATTTGGGCTAGGGCGGTGTCTTCGCCGACTCGGGTGGCGCGTATTTGCAGGAGTCCGGTTTTGTTGATGGTGGCGCCGATGACTTCGCTGCCGACGTTTTTTTCTACGGGGATGCTTTCGCCTGTGAGAAGCTTTTCGTCTACTGAGGAGTAGCCTGAGGTGACTATGCCGTCGGTGGGGATTTTTTCGCCTGGCTTAACTATCAACGTGTCATCCACTTGGAGTTCGTCTATGGAAAGCTCCACTTCCTGCCCGTCTCTGAGCACGCGTGCCATTGTGGGGCGTAGTTCGAGTAGTTTGCGTATTGAGGCGGCGGATTTGCGGCGGATGATTTCTTCGATGTATTTGCCGAGGAGGACGAAGGCGAGGATGCCGACGGCTACTTCTAGGTAGCTTATGCCTTCGGTGGTGATGACTGGTAAGAACGTGCCGAGTGCGCCGTATATCCAGCCTGCTAGGACGCCGGTAGCTACGAGCACGTCCATGTTTACTTTTTTGTTTTTGAGTGAGAAGTAGGCGCCTTTTATGATGCTGAAGCCTGCGACCCAGACGATTGGAGTGGAGACTATGAATATGGCTAAGCCGTATACTGAGAGCCCGCCTGCGATTTCGAGGTACATTATTGCTGCGGCTATGCCGAAGAGTGAGAGCACGCGGAGTGCGCCTGCGGCTACTACGCCGATGAGTGTGAGGGCGACGCGGCGTTTCATGGTTCTGAGTTCGCGTTCAGGTGCCTCGTACACGTCGGCGCATTGTTGGCTGCAGAAGTAGTACCATCGGTCGCCTATTTTGCGTTTGATGGCTGTTTCTGTGTCGACCATCATACCGCATACGGGGTCTCGTGCTTTTGGCATAAAATTTTAGCCTCTTGAGAAGTGTTTGTTAATGCTTTCGTGGTATTGCTTATAAATATATCTGTACAAGACATATCTTAATTGATGTTAAAACCCCAAAAATCCACACGCACAGCGGAAGCTAAAAACTAAACAGTTAGAAGGCAACACACGTGAAAAGCATTTACTCCAGCCGCTTAATGATGTGGTAACCGAACTTGGTTTTCACAAGACCTGAGGTTTCGCCTTTCTGAAGCGCAAAAGCAGCATTCTCAAACTCCTTAACCATCTTCCCGCGCGTAAACGTGCCAAGGTCTCCGCCGCGCTTCCCAGAAGGACACTGCGAAACCGCCTTCGCGACAGTGCTGAACTTCTCGCCTTTCTTCAAACGCTCTAAAACTGCTTTGGCTTCGCTCTCGGACTTAACAAGAATATGCGCGCAGTGAACTTTGTCTGGCATAGCCTATTCTAAACATGATATCGGTTAATAACTCTTACTTGTTGAGTCCGTCCATATTTGGAGCCTAATAGTCAAACTATGCAGAAAAAGGGGAGGAGGGGCCTATCAGCGCGGACATATTTGGAGCCTATTAGAGATTCTATGCAGAAACCTATAGGGGGTAGGTCGCTATTGACGCCTGCCACAACCAAAAACAATCAATTCCTAGTTCACGAAATCACATCGCCCCCATCTTCTGCAATATGTTTAATTGACGCTACGCCCTAAGGCTTTTCCATGCACGAATGGGCTTTAGCTGAAGCAGTAATCACCTCAGCAGCACAAATCGCCGCGAAAGAAGGAATAAAAGAAGTAACGGAAGTTACAGTGAAAGTCGGCGAACTCCAACAGGTAGAACTGGACATACTCAAATTCGCCCTCCAGCAGCTTAAACCAGCCAGCTTCAAAAACGCCAAGTTCCGCATAACCCGCGCAAAAACAACCTTGAAGTGTAGGGCGTGCGGCAACACGTGGCTCTTCAAAAACCAAAAACTAGACGAAGACACCGCCGAAGCCATACACTTCGTTCCAGAAGTCGCGCACACATACATCAAGTGCCCAAAATGCGGCAGCCCCGACTTTGAAATCACCGAAGGACGAGGAATCTGGCTTAAAAACATAAAAGGAACACGCTAAACATGGTTGACCCCAGAACAAGCATAATAGACAAGCGGTTAAAGCGAATAAGCCGAATAATCGCCGTTTCATCAGGCAAAGGCGGAGTAGGCAAAAGCCTCATAGCCACCACGCTCGCCCTGACGCTTGCGCGGGAAGGCTGGAAAGTCGGACTTTTTGACCTAGACTTCACAAGCCCATCCACCCACCTCATCCTAGGCGCAAAAAACGCCCACCCAAAAGAAGACAAAGGCATAATCCCGCCCGTCGTTAAAGGCTTAGAGTACATGTCGCTCGTTTACTACTGCGGAGACAAAGCGACACCACTGCGCGGCGCAGACACATCCAACGCGCTGATTGAGCTGCTTGCGGTTACGCGTTGGAGCACGCTGGATTTCCTTGTCATTGACATGCCGCCGGGCATCGGAGACGCCGTGCTGGATGTGGTCATGCTGGTGAAGCGCATAGAGTTTTTGATAGTTACGACGCCTTCGCGGTTGGCCTTTGAAACCGTGAAGAAACAGTTGAACCTCTTGCAGGAGCTGAGGGTGCCTGTGATAGGGTTGGTGGAAAACATGAAAATGAACACGGCTAAGAATATTCAGCAGCAGACGGAGGAGTTGGGCGTAACGTTTCTCGGAGAAATCCCCTATGACGCGAAGGTGGAGGAAGCCATAGGCGACGAAGCCAAACTGCTCAGCACCGCGTTAGCGCAGAAAGTTAAGGAAGTAGCCAGAGGAAAACTACGCGTTGACCGAAATTAAAGCCGTGATAACGGATTACATTGGCACGTTAACTAACGCCCGCAGGTACAGCCTTGAAACCTCCAGAAGAAAACTGCACCGCGTCCTGAAAGAAGCAGGCTTCGAAATACCCTTAAGCGCATTCCTCACAGAATACAGTAAAGCGCATGAGAAGTACCGTGTTGTGCGCTACCAGAAACTGCGGGAAGTGACAAACGCCGTTTGGGTCTCTGAAGCCCTGAACGCCTTGGGCTACGAAACAAACGCGGAAGACCCGCGCATAAAAGCTGCGCTTAACGTTTTCTTCCAAGACTACGTGGACACGCTTGAGCTGAGACCCTACGCAAAAACCCTGCTGAGCAACATATCGGAAAACTGCAAGCTGGGCTTAATCTCCAACTTCACTTACACGCCCGTAATTTACGTAAGCCTCAGAAAACTAGGCGTAAACCACTTCTTCAACACCGTGGTAGTGTCAGAGGACATAGGATGGCGCAAACCGCACAAACGCATCTTCCAAACCGCCCTGCAGAAACTGCAAGTTAAAGCCAAAGAAGCAGTTTTCATCGGCGACAGCCCACTAGAGGACATTGAAGGCGCCAAAACAGCGGGAATGAAAACAATCTTCGTCATATCCCAATTCAACACGCTGGAAGATTTACGCGGAATCAAACAGCAACCAGACATGATCGCTGAAGACCTGCAGGAAATTCACGAAAACCTCAGCAGACTCATAACTGCAAAACAGAATCAAATCGCGAATACGTGAATGCCCTACAGAGTCTAGGTCTCAGTCGCTACCTGCACAATCTTGCTGTTAAATCCGCTACAAGCAATTCCGGGCCTATGATGCCTTGCGCATAAGGGGACGCCGTCGACTTCCTCGAAGTTGGCGCAATTCACACAAAACCGCTCATATAATCTGGTTGGGTCCACGTTTTCGTTTTTAGGCTTGAACTCTTGGCAACACACAGAGGGGCCATGATGCATGGCGCATAAGGCAACCTTGTCTATGTCTCTGCGGTCATCAATATTTGCACAATCTTTGCAACTTTCCAGATGCATTAAGTATCACCACAGTCACTTGCACGCGGGTTAAATTCAACCACATGCCCTATGAAAAGGGGATGTGTAAATCATATAAAAGATTTTTCCCAAAAATATTAAACAAACGTTCATCAAAACCCAGCTCAAAAAGCAAATCATCTAATTAACAATACACAGCTCTCCATAAAACTGAACAGCGTCCAGACTGAAACAACGCTGAAAAGCCAAAACACAAACACGCTTAATCCATATGAAGAAGGGTTATAGCCACCGCAGGTCACAAATCCCGCAACACATGATGAGCAGAACAAAAACCTGCGCCCCTTTGCGATACGTTTTAATGTCACTGTGGAAATTGCCTTTGTATCTAGGCGAAACAGAATTGAGCACGAAATGGCGCAGAAGCAAAAAGTATCTCAAATGGCTAGACCTAAACGGTAGCTCAGAGAAAAGCAGCGCCAAAAACCGTTCCAAAACCCTGCGCGTGAAAAGCATGCGGACAACAAGCACTCACCCGCAGAGACACCGCTCCTCCAAAAACCTAGAAAAAAACACGTGGGAAGAACAAAAACCCCTCATCGACATCTTCCAAGAAAACAACTGGATAACCATAATCGCGCAAATCGTAGGCTTCAACAAAGAAACCCTGAAAATCAACGTAACAGACCAGAAACTAACCCTGTCCGCAAAAGCAAAAGACAGAAAATACTACAAAAGCTTAAATCTACCAAAAGTAGTCATTCCAAACGTCATGCACACAACCTACAAAAACGGCGTGCTTGAAATCAAACTGAAAAAAGCCATGAAAGAACAAACCCCAAACCAAAAAGCTGATTAACATGCCTCACAAACTGAGAAAAACCAGAAAAAACCGCGGCACCAGAACACAAGGCTACGGCAGAATAGGGCAACACCGCAAAACAGGCTCAAAAGGATACCGCAAAGCAGGAAGACACAAGCACCTGTGGAGTTACGTCACAACATACGAGCCAGAATACTTCGGCAAGCACGGATTCACCTCGCCCAAAAGCCTCAAAAACAAAGAAAACACCATAAACATCAAAAAACTCGACGAAATCTCCGCCAAAAGCTCAACCAAAAAAGAAGGAAAACTTCACGTAGACCTCACAAGCTTAGGCTACACGAAACTCCTCGGCACAGGCAAAACCTCAAAAGCCCTAATCGTAAACGTAGCCTCCTGCTCAAAATCAGCAGACGAAAAAATAAAAAGCGCAGGCGGACAAGTAATAACCGCAGTTCAAGAGTCTGGAGCGTAACAATTAGCACATGGCCGGAAGATTCCTCAACCTTTTCAAACCCATAGGGAGAATACTGCCAGAAATCAAAGTTCCCGAGCGAAAGGTTAGCTTCAACGAAAAAATCTTCTGGACCGCAATAGTCTTAATCGTTTACCTTGTTATGTCCGAAATTTCCCTCTACGGCATAGGCACGGACGTACAAGAACAATTCGGCGCCCTGAGAGTAATTTTCGCGTCAAACCGCGGCACCCTCATGGAACTCGGCATAGGCCCCATAGTCACAGCAGGCTTAATACTGCAACTGCTAGCAGGCTCCGCCATGATAAAATGCGACATGTCAAACCCAGAAGACAGAGGCTTATTCACCATAGCAAGCAAAGTGTTATCGATAGCTCTCACAGGAGTCCAAGCCTCAGCCTACATAATAAGCGGCATGTACGGAACCCTCGCAGGACCAACCACCATAGTGATATTCATACAGTTAATAGGCGCTGGAATAGTCGTGATGCTGCTGGACGAGCTGGTTCAAAAAGGCTGGGGACTAGGCAGCGGCATAAGCCTCTTCATTATGGCTGGAGTCGCACAGAATATCCTCTGGCAGACTTTTTCACCGCAATCAGGCTTGTTCGTGGGTTCGCTATCCAATCTTTTGAAAGGCGGCGAAACGTACCAGCTAATTGACTGGGTGCTTGGCGCAGGGTCATACCCATCCCTGATTGGATTCATCGCCACAATAGTTGCGTTCTTGGTCATAATCTACATGGAAGGCGTTAGGGTGGAACTGCCAATGACGTACGCTGGGTACAAAGGCTTCCGCAGTCGGTACCCAATCAAGCTCCTGTACGTCTCGAACCTTCCGGTAATCTTCGCATCAGCACTTTTCGCCAACGTGTACTTCGTTTCGCAGCTTATCTGGAGCTCCGTTGGGAGACCCACGCCTGGAACAAATCTTTTCGTTGACATAATAGGTTCGTATCACGTAGTAAACAACCAGACGCAGCCTGCGGGCGGCATCGCGTATTACGTTACGTCACCTCAAAACATTCAGGGTGTGGCGGCGGAACCTGTGAGGGCAGTGGTTTACTTGGCGATTCTGGTAGCGTTCTGCGCGATTTTCTCGCTTATTTGGCTTGAAGTTGGCGGTCTTGGCCCAGATAAGGTAGCAGAGCAGCTTATGAGTTCAGGCATGCAGATTCCAGGTTACAGGCGGTCAGGAAAGCCTATTGAGTTAATTCTTAGGCGGTACATTCCGGTGGTGACGATTCTGGGCGGCGTAGTAGTAGGGTTAGTTGCTGGACTATCGGATTTCGTAGGCGTGTTCGGTTCAGGCACTGGCATCCTGCTGTCAGTGGGCATAATCTACCAGTACTATGAGCTGTTGATGCGTGAAAGAGCAGCTGAGATGTTCCCAGCGTTCAGGCGAATCTTAGGCGAATAGCCTGAACACTCTAATGCCACAAGCATGTAACCTGTGGAAAAATTGAAACTTATCTTTTTATTGTCTTTTCAAATAGAGGTCAATATAGGGTATAGTATAGTGTCGGAAACAAGTATACGGACATAGAAGAAAAAGTTGGGTGAGTGAAATGCAGTTTTCTACAGTTTTACTTGACCGCTACTTTTGATTTTTGTCGCTTACGGAAATAGCTTGCGCCAGCAATGACCGCCACGGTTGACAGCAGAATCATGATGCCAAGGGTTAAGCCTTCTGGAACCACACCAAGCTCATCAGTCTTCACCAGCCAGATGTCTGTGCCGCCAGCACCAAAAGAGTTTGTGTTGCCCGTTAAAACGTAGCCTCCGTCGCTGTCTTGAAGCACAGCGTATCCGTTCTCAACTTCTGCTCCTCCGTAGGTCATGTCCCACTGCAAGTTGCCATCTGCATCAGTTTTATATAAAGTGAAATCTTGGTCTTGACCGGAAATGTAAGTCCAGCCTACTATTGCGTATCCTCCATCCGCAGTCTGAATCGCGTAATGCCCTATGTTTGGCAGCGTGGATATTGCGTAGGTTTTATTCCATTGCATGTTGCCATCTGCGTCAGCCTTTACCAAATAGACCTTATAGCCGCCAAATGACCTTGTGTAGCCTTCCATTGCGTATCCTCCGTCGCTACTTTGAATTAAATAATATCCCCAATCGTCTTGTGCTCCTCCGTAAGTTTGGTTCCATTGCATGTTGCCACTTGCATCCGTCTTAATCAACCACGTGTCATATCCGCCAGCGCCAAACGAGTTTGTTATCACCACTATTGCGTATCCCCCGTCACTAGTCTGAACCAGACCATATCCAGAATCGTCGCCTGTTCCCCCGTAGGTTTTGTTCCACAGCATGTTGCCGTTCGCATCCGTCTTAACAAGCCAAGCATCTTGACCGCCAGCCCCAAACGAATAGGTGCCACCTGATATTGCGTAGCCGCCATCGCTCGCCTGGGTCATATGTTTGGCAGACTCATCCAGAGCCCCTCCGTAGGTTTTGTTCCATTGCATGTTGCCACTTGCATCCGTCTTAATCAACCAGAAATCCATGCCACCAGCGCCAGAAGAGTTAGTATCCCCTGATATTGCGTAGCCGCCATCGCTCGTCTGAACGGTTTGACCTTGTCCTGTATCATTTCCTGCTCCTCCGTAAGTCTTGCTCCACATGCTGGTAGCGCTTGCGAGAGGGCAAACCACCACTGAAAAAACAAAGGACAAAAGAAATGCAACCATTAATCCTTTAACTTTTAGGCTATTGCGATTTTTCTTTCTTAATTTTTTCACCTTCCCTAAGCAAATTTTTCTTCTTCCACTCTCCATGAAAACTAAATAAAATATTTAACAGGCTCTTTATAACTTCTAGTTAGTCTCAAAAAGTTACTGACCGCATATTACTAAACGAACTAAAAAGGGGTGTGTAGGGATATGAGTCAAGAAGATGTGCTCAAGACCCTTTCAGATCTTGGACTGAATAGGTTAGATTCAAAGATTTACATTTATCTCGCAAAGAAAGGACCCCAGAAGGGAAAAGACATATCCAAAGCCCTGAAATTGCAAAAACAACAGCTCTACCGCAGCTTAAAGAAGCTACAGAGAAAGGCAATTGTAAGCGCTACCCTTGAACACCCCGCCAGTTTCTCTGCCGTCTCATTTGAAAAAGTCTTAGACTTGTTCATCAGAGCTAAATTAGAAGAAGTACAAAATATCCAATACGAAAAAAGTAAACTTCTTTCAAATTGGGAAGCCATTAAGATAGAAGCGACACCAGATACATCTGCAAGATTCATGGTCATTGAAGGAAGAAACATCATCTACTCAAGAATCAAACAGATGATAAATGAAACGAAGAGTCAAATTGCAATTATTTCGACAGTTACCGGTTTGGCACGCGCTAATCTATTTGGTCTACTAGACGCTGGCTTCAAACATCCACAACTATCCAAGGTCCAATTCAGGCTCCTGACGCACCTTTCTAAAGAGAATGTAAGTATAATGCAGGCTCTCCTCACGGAAACACCCAAGGCAAAACTGCGCTTTGAGATTAGAAACCCAAACTTAGGTCTGGGATTGTTTCCCCAGATGGTGATAAGAGATGAAGAAGAAGTTATGTTTTTCATCAATCCCAAGGTCGACGGTACTTTGCCTAAACAAGACGACCTTTGTCTCTGGACTAACTGCAAGTCTCTTATTCACTCGTTCTTGGTCATGTTTGAAGAGCTATGGCGTAACTCGACTGATATTGAAAAGAAAATTACGGAATTGAGAACTGGCAAGGCTACCCCGAAAACGTACCTGATAAGTGATTCTGAAATAATCAAGAAAAAATATGACGAGATGAAACATTCTTCTGAAAAGGAGATTCTAATGCTTACCTCCTCCAAAGGTCTTATCGAACAAGCGAAGGGAATCGTCCAACTTAAAAAGTTGACAGACAAGGGCATCACCATTAAGATCATGGCGCCAATAGTGAAGGAAAACTGGGAGGCAATGGAACAGATTTCAAAGGTCTGCGGCGTCAGACATGTGCCTCTTCAGTATTGGAGAACTACAATTGTTGATGGGAAACACCTTCTTCAGTTCAAGACCGCCTCTTCAAGCCGCGAAGAAGGTTCAATCCATGTCGATAACGCTTTCTATTCAGACGATCCTGAATGGATCGAAACCGTGAGAACCGCTTTACTTAATATATGGACTAGCGCTCAGCCACCATCAACTAAAACTTTGGAATCCATTATTGGAACTTATGGCTCTCCCCTTTTTCCTATGCCTAAGGACGACCTTCGCTCAAAACTTATTTACAAAGTTGTCGATTTTAAACCGCCTGGAACAATAAAAGAAAAAGACTTGTTGAACAAAATCATCCATGCCAAAAAGATTATCCCAAAAGATCCATTCAAGGATGTTTCAGCGGCATATGGCAGTCATGCACTCGGAATAATTCACCTTCCAGATAAATTCAATTTGCCTGACATGATGATTCAGGCTTATAGACATGATAAACAGTCGTCCTTCGGAGCAGGGGAAACTATCATAGTTTATCTATGGCTTGAAACCCCGCAAGGCTATGCTTACGTTCCAGTTGCTATAGCTGACGACAACCCCAAAGGTCGGACTGCATGGTTACTAATAACGAAAGGTACACCGGCGGAAAAGAACATTCATACACTCAAAAAAGACCAAATCCAAGTCCAGATTCACGGCAATACTCTTTTTGCAGGCTGGACAGTACCAATTCCACTGTTCCCCGAGAAATATGTTCTACCACCTGCATGTGTGCTCTTCGAAGGATACGGCGAATCCAGAACTGTAGGGTACACCTTAATGTTGCCCAATGGCGTGAAGTGCAAGATGGAAGACGTTTCTTTTGATGCTTTTGTGACTTTTATTCATCCAGCAACAAAATATTCCGCACCTGGCACTGACGGAGTCCTAATCAGAGATTTCATGTCAACCAACATTCCCCCAGTCAATGGATAAGTAAACTGTAGGCGCGTCAGCTTTTTCTCATAGTCTTTCTCAATTAGGTTCACATGTTGTTCCAAGAGAAGACTTGCCCCTCAAGACCTGTAGGAATAGTTTTCTTCACACCAACAAAAAATAAGCCGTAGCAATCTTGCAGTGATGAGGCATCCTTCCATAATTCTACCTCATACCTAAGCGCCCTTATCTCCATCATAGTCATCGTTGAAAAGTTGTTGATTAAATTTTAATCCGCCACCAAAGCGACGACTGACGGTGAAGCTGAAGAAAAACTGACTTTGTGCTAAAAAGTAAAAATGGTTATTAACGAGTAACAGGATAGGCTAAAGAGCACATAACAACGCGAGATGATAAGGGTAATGGCAGACATTTCCGTTATTCCATGGGCGACATTGTCGATAATGCTTATTTCAGTGGCTATCTCGTTCATGAACGTTGGGCTTAACCGCTTGTTAATCAGCCGCATGGTTGGCTGGCACGAGTACAAATCAATGCAGAAGGAACTAGCGGAGTATAATGCGTTGCGGATGAAAGCCGTGCGGGCGAATGATACCAAGCTGCTTGAGAAACTGAAAAAGAAAGATGCCCAAATGAAAACTATGCAGGTGAAGATGTCCAAACCGCAGTTGCTTCTTTTTCCAATGATGTTCATTTACTTCATCCTATGGCCCTTTCTATTAGGGTTCTACCCAAACTCTGTGGCATACGTGCCTGGGTTCGGGGAGCAACCGTTCTACATCTGGTATTTACTGTGCTCATTTTTCTTCGGAACACTCGCTTCAAAAATAATAGGCATAACGTCAATAGAATAAACAAAAGATGGGCGGTTAAGGGACAACGCCATGAGCAGAACTGAGAAAAAAACAGTCATTTGCATTTCTGGAATGGCAGGAACTGGAAAAAGCACGTTAGCCAAAAAGCTCGCCCAGAAATACGGCTTAAAATACTATTCAGGCGGAGACGCCTTGAAAGCTTTGGCTGCAGAAAAAGGATGCGATGTATCCAACAACGGTTGGTGGGAAAGCCCCGAAGGTCTCGCTTTCTTGCGGCAGAGGGAGAAAGACTTACAGTTTGATAAGGCAGTTGACGAGAAACTTTTGGAGTACGCGCAGCAAGGCAATGTGCTCTTAGACAGCTGGACAATGCCGTGGCTGGTGAAAACAGGCTTCAAAATATGGCTACTGGCTTCAATAGAAAAAAGAGCGGAAAGAGTCGCGGAAAGAGACAAAATGACCGCAAAAAACGCTTTGCAGATACTGAAAGAAAAAGAAGCCAGAACAAAAGCCATTTACCAGAAACTTTACGGGTTCAATTTAGGCGAAGATTACGCGCCGTTCAATCTGGTTTTAGACACAGACAACTTGGACGCAGAGGAAGTCTTCCAAGTACTCTGCAAGGTACTTGACAACGTAGTCCTCAACAGCTAAAAGCGGCAGACTTTCCTGTCTGGCGATTAAACTGAATGAAATGCTACTGTTGACTGCGGAAGTTATCGCAAATTTTAAAAATAAAGACAGCTATACAGAAAAGCCCTCTAGAACGATTCTCTTTAAAGCGTCTTACGGAGGAGGGAGAAGAAAGTGGATCGAAAAAGAATTGCAAGCGTCAGCTTGGCTTCTGGACTTTTCTTGACAGTAATCGCGCTATGCGTAATCGCATCTTTCCGCTTCATTAACGTCGAATCCGCGATAATACTTCTGTTTTTCAATTTCTTTTTCACCTGCCTCACTTTTGGGTTGAACGGAACTCTGAACAGAAAACTAGGTGTGCTGGCGCTAGGCAACATCATTGGCCTGTTTTGGAATACGCTTTTTTTCTTCTTCGCCATCGCTGGAAACGCGTATTTCGGTGAAACATTCAACATTTTTCACGCTATTGCCAGTCCTTTTCTAAACTTCATGTGGATCGTTTCCTTCTGGTCACTAAGCATAGCCGCTTTTCCTAAACCCGAAAAACTGCATGCGGAGGCAAAATCTTGACCCTTGAGGCTTTTGAAGTTGTGTTCGCACTGTCAGCTGTCCTGATGGTTGTTTACCTTATCAGGCACTATATGTTTACGTTAACTGTTTTGAGAAGAGCCAAGACTCCGAAAAAAACTTATGCTGCTACAAACGTGCAGTTTCAGCCAACTGTCTCTATTCTGATTCCAGCGCGCGACGAAGAGAACGTAATTGGAAGATTGCTACACCGAATTACAGAGTTGACCTATCCAAAACACAAACTGCAAGTCATAGTTATCGATGACGGCTCATCTGACAATACTGGACGAATCGCAGATGAATACGGCAGTCAGTACAGTTTCATAGAAGTGTTACACCGAGACAAACAGGAAGGCGGCAAGGGCAAAGCAGTAGCAATGAATACGGGTTTTGAGCAAGCAACAGGCGAAATCATACTCTGCTTTGACGCGGATTACTACCCGCAAAAGGACATTGTAGAGAAACTCGTAAAGGAATTTGCCGACCCCAAAGTCGGCGCGGTGCAAGGCAGAGTCGTCGTTTTAAACGAACCTGAAAACGTAGTGACGCGGTTAGTAGCGTTAGAGAGAATAGGCGGCTATCGTGTCGACCAAGAAGCACGAGAGGATTTGGGCTTAACGCCGCAGTTCGGGGGCACAGTCGGCGGCTTCAAACGCAGCCTGCTGCAG
>CAZYUQ010000005.1:0-26228 GCA_964650565.1 uncultured Candidatus Bathyarchaeia archaeon
GCATCGCAAAGAACACTTCTCCATTGATATGCTTTCCAGCGTTTCCTGCGTTTCCGCAACCACCAGAGCAATCAGATTGTAACCGCCTATCGTTTTGAAAATTTGAATCACCCTAGGACAATCTTCGAACCGGTCAAGCAACTTCTGCATTGCTTCAGCACTTTCCATTTCCAACATCACAATTGCCGGATGCAGCTTAAGCGCGTTCGGATTGACCAAAGCAGACACTTTAATCGTGCCTGTTTCCACAAGCTTCTCCAGTCTCTTCTTGACGCCCATACTTGTGAACCCCACGATTTTGGCCAACTCCTGCAAAGTTGTTCGCCCGTCTGTTTGGAGTTGCGTGATTATTTTTTTGTCAACTTTATCCAAGACACTCGCCTGTTTACTTTATAAACATAAAGTATTAATAAGGTTTATGTATTAAACTACCTCCACGTTTAACGGTGAAAAAATGACAAAACCCCCGAAACAAGCAAACACAACGAAGAATGCGACGGCGCGTTTATGCGCGGAAAACTTGAGCCACAAACATGGCAGAAAATGAAACCGTTCAGCCTGATTATTCGGCGACGGAATTGTCATGTTTCACCGTATCACAGTTTAGGAGATGATAGAAATTGAAGGTTTGTGTAACCTCGTCAGGGAACAATTTAGACGCGCAATTAGACCCAAGATTTGGCAGATGCGCCTATCTAGTGATTGTTGACTCTGAAACACTGCAGTTTGAAGCCGTTTCCAATTTGGCTTCTGGCGCAAGAGGAGGCGCAGGAATTCAAGCCGCGCAAACCATCGCAAACAAAGGGGCAAAAGTGCTTGTTACCGGTAATGTTGGACCTAACGCGTTTCAGGCGCTTTCAGCCGCTGGCATAGACATCATAACAGGTGCATCAGGAACTGTCAGAGAAGCAGTTGAGAAGTTCAGGAAAGGGGAGTTTAGAAAAACTGACGCGCCTACAGTTGGAGACCATTTTGGTGCAGGCAGAGGAAGGGGTTGGAGTTGAAGGCGCAAATAATCCGCTTGTTGAGAATTCAGATGAACAAATTGGAAGACGCTTATGTTAAGCAGGAGTGGAGGTGAATAGTTGATGAAGAGAATATTGGTTCCTGTAGTAGACCAGCAAGGCTTGAATGCTCGGTTAGCTGAGCATTTTGGAAGAGCGCCCGGCTTCGCCGTTGTGGATTTAGACGAGAAAGGTGAAGTCTCAAACGTTAAGACCGTTTCCAACACCAGTGAGCATGTAGGCGGCATGGGCTATGCACATGACAATGTTTTGGAGTTGCAACCGAACGTGCTGATACTCTATGGTATGGGTCCTAGGGGCTTGAACACTTTCCGAAGTGCAGGTGTGACGGTGCTGAAAGCTAACGCGGATACAGTTGGCGAAGTTATTGCTGCATACAAGAAAGGTGAGCTTGAGGAACTTTCAGAAGGTTGTCCCCATGCACACCACCATTAGGGTAAAAACTGCGGTTTTGCTCAGCGATATGGGCAAGTTTCCTGCGTTTTTTCACTGAATTCTTTTGAAGTGTATTTGGATGATTGTGTCGGTTGCTAGTGGAAAGGGCGGAACTGGAAAAACATCCGTAGCTGTGAACATGGCTCTTTCGGTAGGTAGCGTTCAACTTCTAGACTGCGATGTTGAAGAGCCAAACGCCCATCTGCTTTTGCATCCGAAGCTGCAGAGAACTGAGCCTGTTTACACTTTTATTCCGCGCATAAACGAAGATTTATGCGATCACTGCGGAGAATGCGCCAAGTTCTGTCAATTCAACGCGTTATTCACAAGCGCGAAGAAAACCTTGGTGTTTCCCGAGCTTTGCCACAGTTGCGGCGGATGCGCCATAGTTTGCCCCACAAAAGCGATTAGCTGGGAAAAGCATAGAATTGGCGCTTTAAAGCTTGGTTCCGTTGGAGAAATGGCGCTTGTTTACGGAGAACTGGAGATTGGCAAGCCCATGGCTGTTCCAGTGATAAAAGCCGTCAAGAATCAGATAGGCAAGGCTGAAAACGTGATTCTTGATTCGCCGCCTGGAGCTTCATGCCCGTTTGTGGAAACTGTGCGGGGCAGCGATTTCTGTGTTCTCGTTACTGAGCCTACACCGTTTGGCTTGCACGATTTGAAAATCGCAGTTCAAGTCCTGAGGGACCTGGCGGTTCCTTTCGGTGTCGTCGTCAACCGTGCAGGCGTTGGCGACGAAAAAGTTTATGCGTACTGCAAAGAAGAAAGAATTCGCGTGCTGATGGAGATTCCCTATCAACGAGAAATTGCTGAGCTTTATTCGCGCGGCGTTCCGTTCAGCGTGGAAATGCCTGAGTGGAAAGAAAAGTTCCAGACGCTATACAATGAAATAAGAAGGATTGTTGGCGAATGAAGCAGCTGACGGTTTTAAGCGGTAAAGGCGGAACGGGCAAAACAACAATAACCGCGTCTTTTACCGTCTTGGCGAAAAATGCTGTTGTGGCAGACTGTGATGTTGACGCGCCTGACCTGCACATGCTTTTGCATCCCGAAGTAATTGAAACGCAGCAGTTCCGCGGCTCAAAATTAGCCGTTATCGACGAAGCGAAGTGTACTAAATGCGGCTTGTGCAGAGAAAAATGTGCTTTTGGGGCAGTGACTGGCGATTTAAAAATTGACGCTGTTGGCTGCGAAGGCTGCGGTGTCTGCGCCCTTGTTTGCCCCGCGCATGCCATAACTTTGGCTGACAGAGTTTCTGGGGAAGCTTACCTTTCAAAGACGAAGTACGGTTTTATGTCACATGCGATGCTTTACGCTGGCGAAGCTAACTCGGGGAAGCTTGTCACTTTGGTCAGGCAGAACGCCAAGATACTGGCTAAACGGGAAAACCGCGATTTGATTATTATTGATGGTTCGCCGGGAATCGGTTGCCCTGTTATTGCTTCGATTTCGGGTGTGGATGCTGCTTTGGTGGTTACTGAACCAACGATGTCGGGTATCCATGATCTCGAACGGGTGTTGCAGTTGCTGGGTCATTTCAATGTGGCGCCGTTTGTGTGCGTGAACATGTACGACATCAACGTGGGTAATACTGAGCGAATCGTGGGTTTTTGCAGAGAACACGATGTGGAGGTTGTTGGCAGAATTCCTTTTAGCCCCAAAGTTACAGAGGCTATGGTTAATGGGCAGGCGATTGTGGAGTATTCTCCGCGGCGTGTTGTTGCTGAAGAGATAGTTGGTGCGTGGCAGAAAGTGTCAAAGGCTTTGAGGCTACTTGGACAGTAAAGCTGCTTTAAAGGGTGCCTGCTGAAAAAGTTGAACTGGACTATAGGCTTTCAGCGTTTGGAAAACAAATTTTTAAATGGAATGCCTGTTTTCTATAGGCAAGAAAAGGAGTTAGGTAAACTTGTTGTCAAAAATTCCAATAGACCTTGAAAAAATCAGCAAAGAAAACTTGGACAAAGAAATATTAAGAGCAGGAATCATTGCTGAATTGGACGCTATAAACCTTTATGAGCAGATGGCTGCCCTAGCTCAAAATGAGGATGTCAAGCGAATTCTCTTGGACATAGCGAAAGAAGAGAAAACGCATGTGGGCGAGTTTCAAGCGTTGCTGTTGATGAACGATAAGGAACAGACGAAAGAGCTAGAAGAGGGCAAGAAAGAAGTCGACGAACTACGCAGCGAATAGCCACACGATAAACATCCAAAAAATCTGCTGATCCCAACCGTATGCCTCCAAACCTCTACTCGTGCGTTTTAGGTTTTCGATGCACAAATCTTGCGTTGCAACTGGAAATTGACAACTAACCAAGCGTTAGGTGAAGGCGAACTTCGAGTTTTTTGAAAGAGGCAGTAACCGCAAGACTAAATTCGTGCTTTTACACATAATTGTTGTGGGGATGCGTTGATTTGGTGCGTGAGTTAACAGTATCTATAGACAGTGAATTGGAGAGGGCAATGAGCAAGTACCCAGAAGTAGACTGGGGTAAGGTTGTCCGTAAAGCAATAATCGACTGCATACACTGCAAAGAAATCTCCGAGGTTTACACTGCTTCAATAGAAAGAGCGTTGTCACAAGAGAAATAAGAAGATGTCCTGTTAGAAAACAGGTACTATATGCGGAAACGGCCCTGTAGGAGAGGCAACTAAAAGTGAGGAAATCAGCGTTTTTTTATGCATTACTTCTAGTGAGCGTTTTAACAAGCGCACTTAATATCCAGCTAAATATTGCTAACGCTGAGGCAACAATAGTAGTTCCAGATACGTATCTTTCAATTCAAGAAGCTATTAACCATGCGAGACCAGGCGAGACTATTTACGTCAAAGCCGGAGTCTATTTGGAGCACATAGTTATCGAAACAAATAATTTGCAAATAGCCGGAGAAGACAAGAAAACAACGATAATTGACGGCGAGGGAACAGGCACTGTTGTTTACGTAAAGGCGAACACCACTGTTTTCAGTGGCTTCACAATTAGAAATAGTGGGTTCAATTTTACGGACAGCGGCATCTACATAGACCATTCACTCGGGGTCAATATTTCCGACAATAACGTAATCAACAGCAATCTTGGTGTTTACCTGTATGACTCCTCCAATATTGTTCTTCGCGATAATAATCTGACGGCAAATCGCTATAACTTCGGTGTTTACGGCGATGACCTTGACGGTTATGTCCATGATATAGACGCTTCAAATCTGGTTGACGGCAAACCCCTAATCTACTGGGTTAACCAGACCGATCGACAACCGCCAACCGATGCTGGGTACATAGCTATCGTGAACTCGACAGGCATAGCTCTCCGCGACGCAGTGCTTTCAAGGAATTGGCAAGCTGTGCTCTTTGCGTATTCTACGAATTCAACCATGAAAAATATGACGGGTACAAGAAATATGGACTGCATTTGGTTCGTGAATTGCAGTGGTTGCGCTGTGGCGGATAGCGCTATCCGCGATAACAGCTGGGGCGGTATTGCGCTGGTTGATTCTTCAGCTTGCTTAGTACATGACAACGATTTATCCAGCAATGTTGGGTACGGTGTCTTCCTGTCTAACGCTTCGGACAACCTGTTTTACCATAACAATTTTGTCAATAACACGCGGCAAGCTTGGCTTTTCGGGTTCAACAGTAACAAATGGGACTGTGGCTATCCTATCGGAGGCAACTTCTGGAGCACTCACACTGGGGCGGATGAGAAAAGCGGGGCTGGTCAAAATCAAACTGGAAGCGACGGCATAAGCGATACTCCATTCATAATTTTTTCTAATAACACTGATTATTATCCGCTTATGGCGCCTTGGAACGGCCAGTCGCCGTCAGCGTCAGCAGGCTTGATTCTATGCGTTACAATTGGAATATTTCTCCTTCTGATAACAAGTTGCGTGCTTTACTTCGTCAAAATCAGAAAGAGGGCGGGGTCTTGAAATGAGCAAGCTCAAAGAAGTGTTGCTGTTTATTCTTTTGGCAGTTATATTGTCCCTTCTGTTGTTTTGGCTTAGTGTAGCGTGGTATGGTTGGGGCAACATAGGTTTCATCGCTTTGAACATTTTGCTTTTCGGGTCGTTTATTTTGTTTATCCCGTATAGGAAAAAGATGAGGCGTCTTTCTTCAAGCGTGTATTTGGCTTTTGTCATCTCGCTATATGCTGAAATGTATGGTTTCCCTTTGACCATGTATGTTTTTTCGTGGCTTCTCGGGTACCAAAACATCTATACGTTAACGTATTTTCTTGTTCTCCTAATAGGAGAAAGCACGTTCGCTCTTATTTTTCACCTGTTTATCTTGCCTTTTTCATCCGCAATCATGCTGGTTGGAATGCTCTTAATTATCGCTGGTTGGAAAGAAATTCACAAAGCTCAAGATCACCTTGTAACGTCAGGCATCTACCGCTACATTCGGCATCCACAGTACTTGGGGTTTCTATTAATTGCGTCGGGTATGAATATTCAGTGGATTACCCTTCCTACGCTTTTGCTTTGGCCTGCCCTCGTTGTGTTGTATTATCGGCTTGCTAAGGAAGAGGATGGGAAAATGGAAGAGCAGTTTGGAGAAGAATACCAAAAATACAAAAACGCAGTTCCAATGTTTATACCACGCATAACAAAAAGAAAACATGTATAGTTTATTTTATAAACGCAAACTATTAATAGGGTTTAGCATTTAAACAAAACAGGACTTGTTACCAGCGATTTGACATTAACCAGAAAAACCAATCATGCGCATCACTTAATGTAATCCAAAGTCAAAAAAGGGGACATCAAATTTGAAGCGGCGTTTCGCCCTTTCAATCGTCTTACTATTGGTGCTGATAACAGCACTAGTGATTTCAATCAATCTGCCAAGTGATAACAAGGAGGAGCCGCCTTTCTACGTTGGCGCCACTTACTGCGGAAACACAACCACAGAAGCCAAACTGCTAATCGACAGAGTGAAAAGTTACACTAACCTTTTTGTGCTTCAATCAGGACCGATAAGCCAGAACGAAACAGCAACCAACGAAATCTGCGATTACGCCGTGGCAGCAGGATTACACATCATAGCCTATTTCGGCTGTTTCGATGATGATTCGCCAGTGAGCTGGGTTGACGACGCCAAGCAACGGTGGAGCAACCGATTCTTAGGCGTTTACTACTACGACGAACCAGGCGGCACCCAGCTGGATTACAACTGGGCACGTTGCTTTAACAATCTGAAACTGGAGAACTCGTCAATGTATCGGGCGCACGCCGCGGCGATGGAGGCGTTCCTTAACGGCTCGCTTGCCAAGGACTACGAGCTAGCGGCAAAAATATACGTGGACATCATCAAGAACGATTCAGGCATTCAAGAACTCAAGAAACGTTCGATTACGAGTTTTACTTCCGATTATGCGCTCTACTGGTTCGACTACTTGGGCGGCTATGATGTTTTGCTTGCTCAGCTTGGCTGGAATGATACTCTAACTAGAAGCATCGGTTTGATACGCGGTGCGGCTCGGCTGCAAAACAAGTCTTGGGGCACAATAATAACTTGGAAGTACACTGAGCCGCCTTACATTGACACTGGAGAAAACATTTACCAGCAAATGCTGATGTCTTATGAGGCTGGCGCCAAATACGTTGTGGTCTTTAATTATCCGCGGTACCCAGCAAATAACGATTACGGGATTCTTGATGATAAGCATTTTGAATGGCTTGAACGATTCTGGACTGACGTGGTGAAAAACACCAGTGTCGTTCACGGTTCAATTGAAGCTGAAGCAGCATTGGTTTTGCCTGAGGGATACGGCTGGGGCATGAGGCGCCTTGGCGACCGCATCTGGTATTGGGACTCAGGAGAGCGCGCCCAGAGCATTTGGGGCCTGTCCCTCTCGCTTCTATCAGAATATGATATGCACTTGGACATCGTCTGCGATAGCCCAACTTTTCCAGCCGTTGACAAATACGAGAAAATCTTCCATTGGAGTAACGCAACTTAATTTTGAAATTATTGCATTGTTTGCTTATGCGTCTTGGTTGTTTGACTTAGCTACTGCCTTGTTGATGGCTGCGGCAACTGTGATTTCGGGGTCCACCATCAGGATGGCTATTTTGTGGTAATCCAACAGTTTTGCTGCGCCTGGTCCCAACTGAGCGGTTATTACCATGTCTACTTTCAGTTCTGCTAACGTTTTTGACGCTATAGGTCCAGAACCCTGAGCGTAAGGCGCGGCGGGGTTATCGACTGTTTTCACGTCTTTTATTTTGCCCTCTTCAACGTTTACTATTGTGAACGTTTTCGTTTTTCCAAAAACATGCGATACAATATCGTTTAGACCATCGTGACCTTCTGTGGTTACGGCGATTTTAAGTCTGTTCATGTTGCTTTCACCCTTTCTTTCATGTTTTGGTTTAAGGGTTAAAAAAGTGGTTGTTTGGTTATTTGTTGAGCGCGTCGAGTCGTTCCTGAATTTTCTTGAGTGTTTCCTGCATGGCTTTCAGTTGTTCTTCTATCATGGTTTTCTGCTGGTTTAGCAGGGCTGTTTCGTCTTCAGGTTTTGCTGGTAGCACCGCGGCGTAGGGTCCGTATAGGTACCAGCATGCGCCTCTGCCGTAGAGCCAGCCTGGTCTTTGCCATGGGGGTAAATTGCTGTATGGTCCTCTTCCGGGCCATGTGTTTGCCCATCCTCTTCCTCTCCATCCCATTTTTGTGTTTCACCTCTCTGGAGTTATTTTTGTGCTTATGCACATAAACAATTATGTGATAATGCACAGAAATATATAAAAGTTACGCAGCAAACACATAAGCCGAACAACAATGGGCTGGAGATGCAGACACAGACGCGGCAGAAGAGGACGCCTTCCAAAACCAATAACCATACAGAACCCGCCGCCAATCAACACGTTCTCACCCACGCCACAAGTAAACCCCACACCCATACTCATAGACCCCGCAGAAATAGAAGCACTCCGACTCGTCGATTTAGAAGGGCTCTCGCAAGAGGACGCAGGCGAAAAAATGGGCGTTTCCAGAGGAACCGTATGGCGACTCCTACAGAGCGCCAGAAAGAAAACTTCTCAAGCCTTAACCGAAGGAAGACCCCTGCAAGTTGTCACAGGCCAATCCAGCGAAGAAACCTAAAGATTGCTCAAGGCTCTTTTCGTATGAAGTTGCAGATTATTTGCATTCGTTAAGCGCGGTTGCAGACATGGACGGTGACGAGGTAACAGTCAGCAAAAACTAGAGCTGCGAATTCAAGTTTCTGTTTTTGTGCTCTCGATAATATGCTTCTCGCCTTTCACGTGCAAGCTAAAAGTGGGGCAGTCATTTAGCCTTTCTCTTTCTGGCAACTAAGGCGATGGCGACTATGACGACTATAACAACGATTATTGTGGCAATAGGATATTGATGGGCTATGATGTCGAAGAGAGCTACTAACCAATCAATGAATCGCGACAATGGTGAGGGCGCAGAGTAACTCTGCGTTACTGTGTACTCGTATTGGCCTGGGTCTTCGGGGTAAGCTGTCCACGTGTAGTTTATACCCGTATTATGCACGGCTTCAGTTTCCCAGCACGCCTTCGCAAGGTCAATTTTCTGTGTTTCCTGCTGGGAAATGTCCACGTCAACCCTTGAGTACCCCGATTGTGGGTTGATTGGGCTGTAAATTGTAAACCACGTGGCGTCTATTTGGTCGAAGCCATAATTATCATGCAGGAGGTCGATTGCTTGGCGAACCGCTCTTCCTGTGACTTTATGGTCTGAATGCTCATTAGCGTTCGTACAGACTTCTTCAATTCCATGAGAGAAAATTTTCAGCAAGTTCTTCTGGTAACCGTTGGATTCAACTACGTTCGCGATTTCACTGGCCAAGTTCGCTGCTATGCTGTTTGTGTAGGCGGTTTCCGCGTTTGCCAGAGCGCCGTCAGGGTACGCCAACCGCTTCGAGGAGTCGCTTGGGTCAACGTAGCCCAGCTGGATTTTCTCAATTGTTGCGCCAACGAAGTTGTTTACTCTTGTTCTCCAATCGTATTCGACTCCGAAGGAAGAATTATGCGAAGCTGGCTCCTCTACCCAGCTGAGTCCGTCGAAGTAGCCGCCGCATCTCTTTTTCGCCATGTCAGCCGAATAGAACGCTCGAACCACGTTGTTGCCGTCAGGAGCTTTCCACGCACTTACGTATTTGCCGTCTGCAATTATCCAGTTTCGCGAGGAGTTGCTTTCGTAATAGTATTCGTCAATGTCTGCGCCGCCGTCAGTAACAACTATCCACAGTATGGGGTTTTTCCCCAGATAATTTTTGTAGAGTATTCCAGAAATTCCTATGTCTATGTCGTCGGGATGAGCTCCTACGCACACTACCAGCGTGTTGCTGGGCGTTGGGCTCTGCCCGTTAGCTACTGGTGTATACGGCAATGTTGATGCTATAAGGAAGATTAGTAGAATGGTTAGTGTTGCCTTCATTTTCGCGTTCCTCGCTTTTGGGGTTTTTTCAGCGCGTTAAGGGGACAAATTGGAATTAAGCAAAAAATGGTTACAGAAGGATATAACATTTTGCGATTGTTCGGAAACTCTGAGTGGTGGTTTGTTGGCAAGCTTTTAATTATTCCAGAGACGACTTAAAGGCAAAGCATGCTGGCGTAGCATTGGAGGGTGGTGAACAGAACGGCGAACACAAGTATCTCCTTCTTTAAGGGAAGACTGGTGTCACTTGACGTTTTGCGAGGGCTGACGGTGGCGTTGATGATTCTTGTTAACACTCCGGGCGGCGACGAGTACTACAGTTTTCTTCAGCACGCCACTTGGAACGGTTTAACTTTCGCGGACGTAGTTTTTCCATTCTTCCTCTTCATTTTAGGCGTAGCGGTACCTTACGCGTTTTCGAGGCGGTTAGAGCAGGGAGCAAGCAGGAAACAGTTGCTCACGCGTGTGGCACGGCGTACAATTATTCTTTTTGCCTTGGGTCTTTTACTTAATCTGTTTTCGACGTTTGACTTGGCGGCACTGCGTGTTATGGGTGTTCTTCAGAGGATTGCACTCTGCTACTTCTTTGCCTCTGTGATTTTCTTGTTTCTTAAGCCTAAGTGGCGCGTCGTGTTGACCGTGGCGATTCCGATAGTTTACTGGTTGCTGATGGCTCTTGTGCCCGTTCCAGGATACGGCGCTGGCGTCTTAACGGAAGATGGGAACCTGGCGGCGTACGTGGATAGGCTGCTGCTTAACGGGCATTTATACACAAGCACGTGGGACCCTGAAGGGGTACTGAGTACTTTGCCTGCTGTGGCAACGGCGTTGATGGGTGTGTTAGCGGGGCTGTATTTGCGGTCAGAACGTAAGCCGCAGGCGAAGGCACTGAACCTTCTCGTTTTCGGCGTAGTCGCGGTATGTGTGGGGTTTGTTTGGAATTTCTGGTTTCCCATAAACAAGAACTTATGGACGAGTTCTTATGTTGCAGTTACAGGTGGAATAGCGATTATGTTTTTGGCATCGTTTTTTTACGTGTTAGATGTGAAGGGGCGTATCGGTTGGGGTAAGCCTTTTTCGGTTCTAGGGCGCAACTCCTTGTTCGTGTTTGTGCTGTCAGAATTTTTGAATCTCGCCCTCATTCACACTGGCGTTAAATCGGTGCTTTTCGAGGGGCTTTTTGCTTCGTGGGCTGGTCCTCTGCACGGGTCATTCCTCTACGCGCTGGCGTTTCTTGCTTTCTGCTGGGCAGTGGCAGCAATTCTTTACTGGAGAAGAATTTTCATCAAAATATAGGAACACGCCTATTGCCATTGCAGAAATTGCTTGAAACGAAAAATTTATGCGCAGTGCAATGGTTAGGGCGCACCTCATGGTTGAGAAGATACATCCGTTTAGCTACAGCAACAGCAGAATAGGTAGACTCGATGAATTACGTCTGGTGCAAAAGGCTTAAAACCTAAGGTCGCATATATAGATAAACCAGTTTTCTCTGCTCAAAATATAGTAAGGGGAAAAATAATGGCAAGGGGAATATCTAAAACAATAATGGTTCTATTGCTCGTTATTGTGATCATAATCGCTGGCGTTGCAGGCTACATCTATTATACTTCGACAGCGCCGAAGCCAACACTTACTGTCTATGCACTGTGGTCTGGAACCGAACAATCCAATTTTGAACAAGTTCTAGGCAACTTCACGCAGAACACTGGAATAAACGTTACATATTACAGCTACACGACCCAAGACCTTCTGGTAAGCGTGCCACTACAGTTGCAATCTCCGCCGTATGACGTGGATGTCATAATAGCTCCTTGGCCCTACTGGATTCTGCAGAACTCACCGTACTTATCACCCGTAACCAACGTAATCACCGCTTCACAGTTTCCAGGGAGCATACTTGACCCAGTGAAAGATTCAGATGGCACTATATGGGCTGCTCCTTTCAAGCTCTCGGGCAAGCCTGGTTTCTGGTACCGAAAATCTTTCTTTGAAGACAATGGGCTAAGCGTACCTACAACTTATGACGAATTCAAGAATACCCTTCTTCCTGCGATTGAGGCAATACCAGGCGTTGAAGCAGCAATAGCCAGCGGAGACACAGACGGCTGGCCATTATCTGATACAGCAGAAGGCTTCATAATGGGTCTTGGCGGCTATCAACTTCAGGTAGACTTGGAAACTGGCCCAAGCGTGCGCAACTGGACGGACCCACAGGTCGAATCTGTTTTTGGAAATCTGACGGAACTACTGGAAGCAGGTTACTTTAGCACACCTGCTGCTTGGGAACCTCAACTCGCGAAGCTTTGGGACGGAAAATATGGCATGTACTGGCAGGGCGGCTTTGTTACAACATTGCCTGAAGTGCTGGACTTGAATGACTTGGCTTTCTTCGGATTTCCAGGCACGGACGGTGTCTCTGGCTCCGTTGACTACGCTGTCATTACGAAAGAGGCTCCGCATCTGACTGAGGCTGAGCAACTGGTTCAATACTTGGCAGGAGCGGACGCTCAGCAGATCATGGTCGAGCAAGGCGGCTTTTTAGCAACTAATCTCAATGTTCCATCTTCGGCCTACAAAGCAGTTGACAAGACAGTTGTAGATTTCATGGGTCAATCGGGCATGCACATCGTTCCAGACTTAGATGATACGATAGGCGGTCAGTGGCAAACCACTTTCTGGGACCAGCTGAAACTTCTGTGGACCAGCCCAAGTACGTCAACGATGAACAGCGTGTTGGACGCTCTTCAAGCCGCTGCAATAACGCAACAAGGCACATAAAGCGCGCCCATGGTGTCGCTGGATGCGAAAACGAAAAAAACATCCCTCTTTTTTTTGGTTACGCCGTTTTTTCACTGTTTCTCGTCTCTTTCTGATCCCCGCGTTCCTTTTGTTAACTATCTTTGTGTTGTATCCCATAATTGACACAGTTTACATTAGCTTCCTCTCTAAGGGCACAGGAGACTTCGTTGGTCTCGAAAACTACAATTATGTTCTATTCCAGAAAGTTAACCCTCTCATAAATGCGCCCAATATACTTCAAGGAGTTTTCCCAATGGGTGCATTAATGCACAATGCCATATGGATAGGGATTCACCTTCCATTAACGATTTTTTTAGGTCTCTTCCTTGCTGTTTTGCTGAGGGATGTTAAGGGAGGCACCATAATAAAATCGATTGTGTTCTTAGGAGTCGTAGTTCCGATGGTAGTCGGAGGAGTGCTCTTCCGCTACGTGTATGACCAAGACGCTGGAGTAGTGAATGCCGCTCTTCGCCTGATAGGGCTAGGCGATTTCGTAAGAGACTTCACGCAATTTCGAGACACCGCATTATTCAGCATGATACTAGGATCAATTTGGATATGGACTGGTTTCTCAATGATAGTGTACTCAGCAGGTCTTCAGGGCATTCCAGTGGAAATGTACGAAGCAGCCTCGATAGATGGCGCTTCACGATGGAAAACTTTTTGGCGCATAACTGTTCCAATGTTGCGATCCACCACGCTAGTGGTAGTTACCATGAGTCTTCTATGGGAATTGAAGATTTTTGACATAATATACGTCGCAACGTCAGGCGGACCAGGCGGCGCCAGCAGTGTTTTAGCTTATGATATGTATAACGAGGCATTTTATGGGGGCAATTTAGGTTCAGGGGCAGCCATAGCTGTGCTGCTTACGCTATTAACTTTTGGTATTGCCGCGTATCTCGTAAACAGGATGTCGAAAACTTGAAGGAACGTCTTTTTGCTTTTTTTGGAAGAATCAAGAGATTTTTTTATTCGTTCTTTAACAAGCCCAAGCTTTCTTCAAAAAAATCTAAAATAACACCATTTACCATTCTTGTGCACGTTGTAGCTTGGGTTATTGCCACTATCTGGCTAATACCTATCTTAGGGGTTTTTATGGCATCTATACGTCCTTTTAGTGAGGTTCAATTTGGATGGTGGAACCTCCAACCTTTCCACTTAAATCTCAATAATTTCGCTGATGCTTTGACAGGCCAGAGTACAGGGGTTCCTCTCAGTAGTGCCATGTTTAATTCTTTGCTTGTGACTATCCCAGCGACTTTTCTACCAATATTTATTTCGGCCTTGGCGGCATACTCATTCGCGCGGTTTAAATCTCGAACAAAAGACATCCTATTTTTCGTTTTGGTTCTTTTGCAGACAGTACCCCAGCAAATGGTGATTGTACCCATTTTCACGCTCTTCAGAAATTTGAGTCTTCTAAACAATTACGTTGGGTTGATACTGCTTCACACCGCGTTTGGTCTTCCGTGGCAGGTGCTTTTTCTACGGAACTTTTTCTCAACTCTTCCAATAGAAATTGAAGAGGCTGCCCGCGTGGATGGCGCATCCTACTTCAAAATCTTCCGCAAAATAGTCTTGCCTATATCGTTGCCTGCGTTGGCATCTTTGATTTCGCTTCAGTTCGTGTTTGTCTGGAATGACTTTTTCTTCGCATTGGTAACAATTACAGATCCACGCCTGAAACTCGCGCCTCAAATAATACCTCTGCTCCTAGGAAGATACGAGCTGAATTTCAGCCTCTTAGCGGCTGGCTCAATTTTAGTGATGATAATACCCATCGCAATTTACGTGGTACTTCAGAGATACTATGTGCAAGGTTTAACAGCTGGAGCCGTCAAAGGCTAGAGCAAATTCAAGCGTTATAATAATGCTTGCCCCGTCTTCTTGTCAAACACATAAAACTTGTCGCTTGATAACTCTATCCACAGTTCATCGCCTAATTCAGCCTTGAAATTTGGCGATACCAACGCCTTAACCAAGTACTCTCCAACCCTCAAGTCTAAAACTTGACGGTCTCCCAAAGGCTCATCTATCTCCAATTTGGCTTTAATCAAGCCTTTTCCCTTCGCTTTGGTGTGAACAATCACGTCTTGGGGTCTAATTCCGAACACCAGTGAAGAAGGCCATTCCTTAGTTTTTTCCCGCAGTCGGTCAGGCACAGGGTACTTGAATGAACCAGCATCGAAAACTACAGGCGTCTCTCTGGTTAAAGTGCAATCAAAGAAGTTCATGGGAGGCGTACCAATGAAACCTGCGACAAAAACGTTCACGGGGTGAAAATAGATTTCGCTTGCGCGGTCAAATTGTTGAAGAGTGCCTTCGTTGATGATAGCTACTTTGTCGCCCATGGTCATGGCTTCAACTTGGTCATGAGTAACGTAAATAGTGGTAATGCCAACTTCTTTCTGCAGTTTCTTGAGTTCAGCCCGCATGTAAACTCTTAGCTTTGCATCCAAATTGCTCAGAGGCTCATCCATAAGAAAAACGTGAGGTTCTCTAACCATCGCCCTGCCTAAGGCTACTCTCTGTCTTTGACCACCACTCAACTGCTTAGGCTTTCTGTTCAACAAATTTTCTATTTTCAGCAATTTTGCGGTTTCTTCCACTTTTTCTTTTATTTGCGCCATGGGCATTTCGGCATTTTCTAATGGAAAAGCAAGGTTTTGAAAGACGCTCATGTGTGGATAAAGGGCGTAGGTCTGAAAAACCATGGCAATATCCCTTTCCTTAGGCTCAAGGCTGTTGACAAGGCGGTCTCCGATGTATATTTCTCCTTCGTCAGGTGTTTCAAGTCCAGCGATGCATCGGAGAACTGTGGTTTTTCCGCATCCTGAAGGCCCAAGAAGAACAACAAATTCCTTATCTTTCACTTCCAAATCGAGCTTGTTAGCCGCTACGACTTTACCGAAGCGTTTTGTTAACTTTTTTATTGAAACCTTCGCCAAGGATAACCCCCGATTAATCAAAATGGTCTGCATGCATAAAGCGTTTTTGCAAAACGCCGTTTTCTTTAAACTAAAAGCATATTTTGGTCGTTGCCTATTATCCACAGGAGCCAAGGGAAAAATTATGAGCGACATTATTGTTAGCCCTCTTTCTCTGGATAGATACACGCCTATAGTTGGAGAGCCCAAAATTAGTGAAATCAGAGACCTTGCGGCTAGAATAGCAGGAAAAAGCGTGTGTCACGTGAACTCGACATCGTTCGGAGGCGGTGTAGCCGAGATTCTGCACAGACTAGTTCCGTTGATGCAGGATGTGGGATTAAAGGCTGATTGGAGACTGATTAAAGGTTCCGAGGAATTTTTTAATGTTACTAAAGCGTTCCACAATGGATTGCAGGGCATGAACATCCAACTGACCGACGAAATGAAAAAAATCTATTGGAAATATAGTAAGGCAAATGCACGGCGACTTGATTTGCAGCACGAGTTTGTTGTTGTTCATGATTCGCAACCAGCCGGAATCATCAGCCATCAAAAAGCCAGAAGTGGAAAGTGGATTTGGCGTTGCCACATAGATTTGTCGAATCCAAATACTGATTTCATTAATTTTCTTGTTCCCGTAATATACCAGTATGATTCTCTGATTTTCACGATGGAGAATTACGCTCCAGAATCCGCGAAGCCCAAGAAGGTGGCAACGATTCCTCCTTCTATAGACCCGTTGAGCGACAAGAATAAACCCCTTTCAGAAGATAAGGTTCTCTCAATCCTTGAGAAATATGGTGTTGACGCAAAAAGACCAATAATCACCCAAGTCTCAAGGTTTGACCCGTGGAAAGACCCCTTAGGCGTAATTGATGCCTACAGAATCGTCAAAAAAGCTATACCTACTGTGCAATTGCTGTTGGTAGCCAGCATGGCTAAGGACGACCCAGAAGGATGGGTCTACTACGAAAAAACAGCTCGCCACGCTGCCGAAGATGTGGACATACATTTGTTAACAGACTTGAATGGAGTAGGCGACATAGAGGTAAACGCTTTTCAAAGAGCCTCCAACGTTGTCCTTCAAAAATCCACACGCGAAGGCTTCGGTCTCAGCGTCACCGAAGCTTTATGGAAAGAAGTGCCTGTGATAGGTGGAAACGTAGGCGGAATTCCTCTACAAATAATGGACGGAGTAAACGGATTCTTAGTCACCAATGTTCAAGAGGCAGCAGAGAGAACACTTTATTTGCTCAAACACCCTGCTGAAGCAAGAAAGATGGGTGCAAAAGGCAAAGAGCATGTTCTGAAAAACTTCTTGATTACGAGACACCTTGAAGATTACCTTAAGCTTTTTGCTTCATTGTAACCTTATGTTGCTTGCGTGGCACCTTAGTTATATCATGCGAAAAAAGGTATTAGTCATATTCCAACGGATTCAAATTATTCAGGAAACGCAAATAAGTTGGTGCGATGTCCTATAATTTTGGACAATGAGGAAATCGAGGTACGCCGAGGCTGAAGGCGGGGAATTTAAGCTGGAGGCTTGTGAGCGCTTTTTCCGCTACTGAGTCCAACATTGCAATGCTGTTTGGCATGGCAACAGCTAACAGTGTAAGAAAGAGAGGAGTTGTGTTGCTGTAGCTGGCGGTTTATGGGTGCGGTTTTTCTATGACTTTGGCGCCTTCTGCTTCTGTCCACGCTTTCATTGTTGTTGTGCGGATGTTTCCCATGCTGCCGAGGCACAGGAGAATCGCCATCACCGCGTCATCACTGGGAACTTCCACAATCATCACAAAATCGTACCTTCCCATAGTGTAGAAAAGCTGCATTTTTCCCCCAGACTTCTCCACCATGCTGTGCGTTTCCTTGATTCGCTTCGGTGCATCCTGAACTTTCCGAATGCCCTGCTCAGTCCAGTTCCCAAGCACTACAAAACTAGGCAAACATTTCACCCCGCAAAATAACTCTGCGCGCTCCGCCATAAAAGCCTTTACAAAACCAAAAGCATGCTGAAAAACACGAACATATTTGGAGCCTAATAGAGATTCATTGCAGAAACCTATAGGGGGTAGGTCGCTATTGGCTGAAAACCAAGCCAAAAGCATCTACATAAAAAACACTAGAAAGTTACTTGCAGTCACTAAAAGTTGCTAGACGTTTTTAATTTGTTTTCCACAAGCTATGATGTTCATTCTGCGAAAGGAAGGTTTAAATAAATTATGCCTCACTTTCGTTAGTTAGCTTCAACGTTAAACGGAAGAAAAATTAGAATGTCACAAGAGTTCCGCCACATACTCAGAATCACAGGTACCGACATGCAAGGTACCCTCAAAACTGTTTACGCCCTAACAGAAATCAAAGGCATAAGCCTAAGCCTATCCAATGCCATACTAAAAAAGGCAGGCGTAAACCCTGATACACGGGTCGGCTTACTCACAGAAGCAGACATCGCAAAAATAGAAGAAATAATTGCTAACCCAACAAAATACAACTTTCCAAACTGGCTTCTGAACAGACGAAAAGACGAGGAAACAGGAAAAGACACTCACCTCATAAGCGCCGAACTCGTCCTAAAAACAAAAATGGACATCGACCACGCAAAAGAAATACGGTGTTGGCGCGGATACCGCCACGCCTACGGCTTAAAAGTGCGCGGTCAAAGAACAAAAACCACTGGGCGAGCAGGAAAAGCCCTAGGCGTCAAGAAGAAATCACTCGTGCAGAAGCCTGGAGGCGCATCAGGAGGAGGCAAGTAACCGTGGGCGACCCGAAAAAACAACGCAAAAAATATGACACACCGCGGTTTGCTTGGCGCAAAGACATCCTGCAAGAAGAGCTTAAGTTGCTGGGGCAATACGGCTTAAGGAACAAGCATGAACTTTGGCGCCACAAAACAATGCTGTCCAAAGTAAGAGGCATTGCACGTTCACTTATAGGTAAACCGCCTGAAGAACGAGAAAAAATGGAGAACGAACTGCTAACACGCCTGAAAAAACTCGGCGTTCTCCAAGAAACAGCAGTTCTAGACAACGTATTAGACTTAACCATAGAAGACATGCTGGAACGCAGGCTTCAAACAATCGTTTTCCGAAAAGGCTTGACACGAACAGTTCATCAATCCCGCCAGCTCGTAACCCACGGGCACATAACGATAAACAACCGCCGAGTAACAGTGCCCAGCTACATCGTGCCCAAAGAAGAAGAAGAACAGATAGCTTACGCCCAGCAAAGCGCACTTGTGAACCCGGAGCATCCGACGCGGCAAGCCATGACCGCAGAAGTCAAGCAGCGTGAAATACGGCAGCCTATGGGTAGAAGAGGCGGCAGACGCGGAGGCGGCAGGTTTTGAGCAGCAGTAAAAGAAACGAGAAATGGGGCGTCGTTCACATCTTCAGCTCCTACAATAACACGGTAGTTCACATAACCGACATCTCAGGCGCAGAAACAATCGCCCGCACAAGCGGCGGAATGTTCGTCAAAGCAGACCGCTTGGAGTCTTCACCTTACGCGGCGATGCGCGCCGCTACTGCAGCAGCTGAGGTAGCGCGGGACAAGGGCATAACAGCCATACACATCAAAGTCCGTGCGCCAGGCGGCTCAGGACCGCGAACGCCAGGACCAGGCGCTCAAGCTGCGATACGCGCGCTTGCAAGGTTCGGCTTCCGCATAGAACGCATTGAAGAAGTGACGCCTATTCCCCATGATGGCACGCGAAGACCAGGCGGCAGAAGAGGAAGACGTGTATAACCGCTTCAGTTGCGCGTGTATTAACAGAAAAATTGAAATAATGCACTTGTACTTCTATTGAACCGCACAGTCATAATAATGTAACCCCTTGTGGAGTGCCTTAACAAGTGAAAATCGAAGTGCTTGAAAAAGACGAAGCAAACCTTCGTGTAATAATTCGCGACGTGGACGTTCCGTTAATGAACGCTCTGCGGCGAATCGCGCTTGCTCAAGTTCCAAGCATGGCTATAGACGAAGTTGTCATGATTGAGAACTCTTCGATTCTGCAGGATGAAGTCATAGCTCACAGGCTGGGGTTAACCCCGCTGAAAACCGATTTGGACGGTTACAATCTTCCGGAGGAATGCTCCTGCAAAAGCGAGTTCGGCTGCAACCTCTGCCGCGTGACGCTTACGCTGGACGCCGAATCAAAAGACGGCACACGAACAGTTTACTCAGGAGAACTGGTCTCGGAAAACCCGGAGATAATACCTGTTTCTGACAGGGTGCCAATCATTAAACTAGCTAAGGGGCAGAAACTTAAGCTTGAAGCGTATGCCAGACTTGGGAAAGGCAAAGTACACGCGAAATGGCAACCTGTCTCCATGTGCGCTTACAAGTACTTCCCCAAAATCGAAATCGTAAGCAAAAACTGCGAAAACTGCACGAAATGCGTGGACATATGCCCCAAGAAAGTGCTTGGCATGAAAGACGGCAAGGTGAAAGTTCGCGACCTGTTGGCGTGCAACTTGTGCATGGACTGCGTGGACGCTTGCCCGCAGAAGCAAAAGGGCATACAAGTGGAGTGGGAAAAGAACGCTTTCATAATGAATATCGAATCAACTGGAGCGCTTCCTCCAGAGAGGATACTTCAGGAAGCCAATAAGATATTGGACAAGCAACTGAAGGAATTTGAAAAACAGTTAAAAGTGAGAAAAAAATGAGACAAACTAAATCCACAAACCCCGAGCTAATACAACTTATTCGCTTCCTGAAAAAACAAGCCAGAGAAGCACAAGCCAACATATGGTTAGACGTTGCAAAGTACCTATCCAAGGCAAACAGGCAACGCGTAGCCGTTAACCTGAGCCAGATAAACAGGCACACTGAAAAGAAAGCAGTAGTTGTTGTGCCCGGCAAAGTCTTAGGCTCAGGCGCGCTGAATCATCCAGTAACCGTCGCTGCTTTTGGTGCTTCTGAAAAGGCGAAAGAGAAGTTAGCAGCAGTGAAGGCGCAGTACTTGTCCATTCCTGAGCTTGTGAAAGAAAACCCGAAAGGTTCAAATGTCAAGATAATCCGGTGAAAAAATGCAAACCACAAAGAATCCCGCAGCAGTGATAAATGCTGAAGGCCTTATTCTGGGCAGAATGGCCAGCAAAGTCGCTAAAAAACTGCTCAACGGAGAAAACGTGATCATAGTTAACGCTGAGAAAAGCGTGTTGTCAGGGAAAAAGAAGAGCAAAGTGGCGGAAGCCAAGCAATTTCTCGAAGTTGGTGCTCCAGAAAGGGGGCCTTTTCACTATAGGCGTCCTGACAGGATAACGCGGCAAACCGTTCGGGGAATGCTGCCGATTAAGCAGCCGAAAGGCAAGACCGCTTTCAAGAGGCTGAAGGTGTTCATGGGCGTGCCTGACGACTTTAAAGACCAAGAAATGGGCACGTTTGAGGAAGCTCAAGCTGCGAAGCTGAAAGGGCCGCACTTTACGCTTGCTGAGTTGGCGAAGGAAATAGGATGGAACCAAGGTGAATGATTATGACAAGCAAGAAAGTTTTGGTTGTTAGTGGAAAAAGGAAAACCGCTGTTGCCCGCGCCATCGTTAAACCTGGTGCAGGGAGAATACGTGTGAACAGGATTCCTGTTGAAATTTATGAGCCTGAACTTGCTCGTGAAAAAATTATGGAGCCGCTTTTGCAGGCTGGCGAGGACGTTTGGAAGCAGTTGGACATGGATATCAAAACTTCTGGCGGCGGCTTTATGGGGCAAGCGGAAGCTGCTCGCGTGACCGTGGCGAACGCACTGTTGAAGTGGACTAAGAGTTCTCATTTGCGTACTGTTTTCACAGAGTATGACCGAACCATGATCGTTGGGGATTCCCGCAGCAAGGAACCTAAGAAGTTTGGTGGTCCAGGCGCTCGGGCTAAGGAGCAGAAGAGTTACAGGTAAAGGAGTTGAAGCGTAGATGATTATTCCCGTGAGATGTTTCACGTGCGGCAAGTTGATAGGTGACCGCTGGGAAGAGTTCGCTCGGAGAATCAAGACGGGCGAAAACGCCAGCGACGTCTTGGACAGCTTAGGCATTAAACGGTACTGTTGCCGGCGGATGCTGCTTTCGAACGTGGAAATCATCGACGAAGTTCTACGCTTTTACGAAGAGGCAGAGAAACGGAAAGAAGCCCGAAACTTCTACTAAGCTTCTTATGCCTTTAGCTTTTCCATAGACATGTCAGCGGGATTTGAACCAAGTTCTAAGTGGGTTTTTCACTTATGCGTTTCCTTTTTTGAGTATTGTGTTTCAACCATACTGCTACGCATCCCCAGCGAAGATAACAGAAAGTAATCAGGAGCTGTAACCAACAGTAAGCACCTTGTTTTTCGTAGCCCTCCACCAACCAAGCAGCAGGAAACCAATTTAATTATGGCCACAACTAAGCTTAGTCAACAAGACGCAAACTAACAGGGGCACTGAAAGAAATACCTAAAAAAGAACTGGAACCCATTGTGCTGCTGCTCACGGCAACAGCCATCTTCATTGCGCTACTCGTAACCTCAACAAGCCTGTCCGCGAGTGCCGCATCAATTGCGATGGCAAACTATTACCCAGATGATGGAGGAACATACGATTTCGTTGACCACTTCATAGAGCAAACCACAGCAGTCAACACCAACACAACCGTTTCAGTCAGCATCGACGGCGAACAACCCATCCCCATGACGTACCAAGGCATAAAAACCGAAATCGTCCCAGGCGACACAGTTGCCCGCGACTGGCACACATGGAACATAACAATCCAGCCCATAACAACACCCGGCACACACACATTCCAGTTTTTCAAACACTACTACGTCTGGCAAGAAGCAGACCAATACTGGGCAGAATTCAACTCCCAGTCCACCCTCCAAACATTCACCATCGCAGGCGACCACACAACACCATCACCGTCACCACCACCAGAAACACCGAATCCGCTCTACATTTTCACGGCAATCGCAGCTTCAGCAATAACCGCTCTCCTAGTTTTAGTCGCATTCACCTTGCGAAAACACAATAGAAATCACGCAGACAACGCCGAAAACTGAAACTCGGCATTCCAGCTTTCATGTATTTTCTTTATATAAGGGGGCTATAGTCTTTTCCGAGCACTAGCACAGCCAGTTCACGCAGCTACCCAAATCAATGGAGACTGTTTTCTCATAGACTACCTAACACAACACCCGCGACGGAAAAAAGAAAAGAGAAAAAAAGTTTACTTTACGAAATCGTCAAAGCTCCAGTAATGCTCTTCTTCCTGCATAACAATGTCTTCAAACATGCGCCTTGTCGTCGTATCTCCGCGCTTAAGCGCTTCCGCAATAATCTGCCTGTACAGCACGATGGCAATGTTTTCAGCTTCATGATCCAGCTTCACAAAATCATCCGTGGTCTTACCAACCTCCGGAAGCGGATCTGGAACAGTCACCGCTTCGCCCTCAAGCAAATAAATCCGCTCAGCAATCTTCTCCAAATGCTCCATCTCCTGCATGAAAACGCCCTTCAGCATGTCACTGACAACCTTTGCCTTATTCGCCTCAGTCACAACCTCGAGCGCCGTGTTCTTCTTCCGCAAAGCAAGCAAACTCGCCTTCTCATGCTGATTAGTGTACTGCAAAATCGCCGAGATTTCAGCGGCAACCGCCTTATTCAACAACGCAAAATAATCAGAAGTGTATATCTTGCGCCATGGAGAAACAGCAGCATCAGCGCCTTCAGCCTCATCCTTCATGCCAGCGTACTCTTGGAACTTGAACAAGTGTTGCTCTTCTTCACCATAAATTTTCTCGAACAATTCACGCGTTTCCCAATCGCCGATTTTCGCAGCCGCTTCAATTATCTTGCGGTAAAGTACCAGTGCTTCCTCTTCAGCCTTCACTCCGTTCTTAGCGAACTCGCTTAACGAGTTGCCCACGGTTATCTTGTCAGCCTTGGTGGTTGCTTCTCCGCCCAGATAGTAAATTCGCTCCATGATATCTGCTGCATGCTTCATCTCTTGAATTGCGAAGTCTTTCAGAAACTTCCCCACAGCATCATACGTCGTCTTATCCAAAAGTACGTTCTCAGGAATAACCTTGCGCATCAACTTCTCCATCTTTGTGTGCTGCAGCATGTACTGAATCGAAACTTGGATTTCCCGCGAAACCGCTTTGTTCAACAGGCTAATATAATCAGGTCTTGCTTTAATAGACATACAATTCGCTCTCCACGCTGGCTAATAAGACAGTGCCCAAGACTATAAAAAGATTCTTTTACGCTTGCTATCCTTGAATCCTGCGGCTTCATTTGCAGCAAGCCGCTATAGAAACAAACGCTTTAACGTAACCGCGAACCCAAAACAACCGTGACGCAATAAGAGCCACTGCTGCTTCAACGGTGAAAAACAGAAAAATGGGAGATTAATCACGCTCCAAAACCGCTTTACTTCTTCTTTTTGGCTTTTTTCTTAGCAGCTTTCGCCACGGTATTAACCTCGGAATCTATAATTACCCCCAATTTGTATTTAAAATTTGCTAAAGCCACCGCTCTGAGACGCCTACACGCAAAGCCATACGCTAAATGCTCTTACTAACGAAACAGACCCTTTCCACCATAATTACTGAAAAACAACGCTGAAAAGGTCCTGCAAACCTGTTTCAAGCTGTTTTACTGGCTTTTACAGAGCGCTTTTAAGAGTAAATCGCGGTTTCGAACGCAGCTTGCGGCATGGCTGTTTTCTAGGAAAGTTTTTTATAGTTGGTATGTAAAAAACTACAAAGCGATGAAAAGTTTTACACAGGAGCACGTGTGAAAACTTGAAAGTAACCACAAAACACATCGCCCTAATGGCGATATTCGCAGCTCTATACTACATTCTTTCACTGATATCACCTAAAATCCCCATCAACATAGGCGGCATAACCATAAGCCTAGAAGCCCTAGTAGCCACAATATTCGGCTTAGTACTAGGTCCATACTTAGGCGCTGCAACAGCCTTTCTCGGCGCTTTCGTCGCGTGGACTCTGCCGCCTTCAGGAATGTCCATCTTCGGTCTCCCATTTCTGCTGTCACCACCCATCAACGCGTTAGCAACAGGCTTAATATACTACAAAAAATGGAAATGGGGCTTTCTAGCTTTCAGCGCTCTAATAATCGCTTTCCTGTTCACTCCACCCGTTCAACCTCTCACAGAAAACTTCACCATAGCAATAGCAGTCTTATTCGACAAAATCATCGCACTACTGCTGATTCTACCCTGCGTAAAATTCGCAAAACAACTATCGGTTGGACAAGGCGCAACTTTTTACTTCTTACTCGCGTTTATAGGAAACCAAGCTGACAACATGTGGGGCTCACTTGCTTTTGCCACACCCATGGTTTACGGAGGACTCTTCCAAATGCCACTGGAAGCAGTCCAAGCTGGTTTCCTCGCTAGCCCCTTCGCTTACCCAGCCATCAGACTAATTCAAGCTTTCTTTGCCATGCTTATCGCTGTGCCGCTTATGAAAACGCTTAGGGATACTCCGTGGCTTTGGCGAAAAGAAAACATATTGTCTTCGAATCAAGAGGCGCAACCGCAGCAATGACTGCGGGTTAGCGCCTGATTTGTTTGGTTTGTGCTTTTTTGTGGGTTGGGTTGTTTTTGTGTTGTGTGCGTGTTTTTGTGGAAGCCCTTTTAAAGTTTGGTGTTGCTTGAGTACGTATGAAGTTGCGCGAAGCACTTGTTGCTACGTTGCGGAGTAGGCGGTTTTGGTGGTGGGAGTTAGGTGGTACTGTCATTTACGGCATACCGGTGGCGATTCGTTTTGTCACGGGGGATGTGGTTATTCCTTTTTTGAATTTTCCTGGGTTTTGGATTGGGCATTTGATTCCCGGCAATTTTTTGGAGAAGGTTCTTGTTAACGCGTTTTTTCCTGGGGGCGCTGGTGGTGTTGCGGGTGAAGTTTTTGCTGGTAATTTCAAGGGTGAAGCTGTCAAGGGTAAAGCGAAGTATGTGTATCGGCTTGGTGGCGCGTTGTTGCAGACGGGTGTTTGGTCGGCTTTTCAGTTTTTTGGTTATTCCTTGTTGCTGATTGGTCCGTATGGGAGTAACATTTTTGAGTCCATATTTGTTTTTCCGATTAATTTTGTGTTGGCTGCGTTTTCTGTTTTCACTCCTGATGTTGTGGGTTTCCTGAAGGCGAAGCTTAGGTTGAACGTGGTTAAGCGTTAGTTCACTGTGCGTTTTTTCATTGAACTGTTTCAGTTTGGGTTAGGGCGTGTTGAAAAAGCTTTTAAAAGCTTCTTAGCATACGTAGTGACTGCACGAATTGTTGCAAGGAGGATTAGTTTACGCCTTCACTGAAAAAGAAGAATAAGCAAAAAAAGAAAAAACATGACGATAAAGTTGGGAAATAACGCGGTTTTCTAAACGTTAATATTTTCTTTCTCGTTTAGGCTATGTTATGTCGTTTCATGTGCGGCGGAAAGACCGGGAAATAACTGATGCTGCTGTGCTCAGGATGGTTCTTAAGTCCACCAAGTACGTTACAGTTGCTTTTTGCATGGGCGATGAGCCTTATTTGGTGTCTTTGAGTCACGGTTACGATGAAGCGCGGAATTGTCTGTATTTTCACTGTGCTCCTGAGGGGAAGAAGCTTGTGTTTTGG